>JALWCU010000001.1 GCA_027015275.1 Bacteroidales bacterium
AGCGTAAAAAGCATCAAATATTTTGTCCAAGAAATTATTAGCTCTTTATTTTATGAAGACGTATCTAATTATGAAATTCAGACAACTGAATTATCAAATTTTTCAATGAGTTTTTCAGCAAACCCTACGTATGGGGCTGTTCATGTGGTGGCCCAAGAGAATTGCCCGTGGCCTACTTTGAAGATAGGCTCCTCGCCTTTGCATGATAGCATTTCTTCTGATTCTCCTTCACTGGAAATACACACTTCAGAGGCAATAATTATATACGCTAAAGCATCTTTCTATTGCCTATGCCCTCAGGAAGATGGACTTTACACTATAAAAGCGGAGAGCGATAAAGATATGGTCGGGGTTACTGTGTTGGATAGCAGTGGGGAGCATGTGATTGGTATTGGAAAACGGGACCAAGAGAGGCATTACCGGAGAGTTTTAAGCACTCACCTTGAAGGCGGGAAATGCTATAAAGTAGTAGTGGGAGGTGGTGAGAGTATACCGTTTAGAATTTGGGCGGTAAAAGGCGAATCTAAAGGGATGCCCATAGACGAAGAAATGTTGGGAGAATTATCACCTTTAGAAGGAGGAAGATATTCGTTTACCCCGTCTGCGTATTTTGAAGGTGTGTCTGCCATGTATTTTGCGCTTCCTTCTAAGACTAAGAAAGGTAGTGGGGTACGAATTCACATTTCCTCTAAAGATTTTGACCCTGCGATAGTAGCTTTGGATTCCAATGACAATGTAGTTGCGTTTAATGATGATACTTTGGGGACAAAGGATGCGGAGATAGAGTTAACGCCAGAGAAGATACCCACAATCGCTACAATAGCAGTTCTTTCTGTTGATGGAAAGAAGGGCACGTTTAGTGTTCGGGTTAGGCAAAATTGGCTGGCGATTCTGTACGATAAGTTGAACCGTGTGTTAAGCAATGCTCTTTTAGGTCTTTTGGTAGGTATTGTTGTGCCCTTGGCCTATGAGAAAATTTTTAATCGCCCCAAAAACCGTGCGTTGGCATACGAAGAGGAATTAGATCGTGTACTTGTGGGCTCCAATTTAGACAACCCACCTCTTGAGATCAATGGTGTAGTTGTTGAAAATGCTTCCCTGTATCAGGTGAGAGTTTGGAATGCTGGGAAGGAGCGACTCTATTCAGATATGCTGAGAGAACCACTAGTGTTAAGTTTGTCTTCATCAGTAAAGCGTATTATTAGTGTGGTAGGAGAAACCAAGGGTGGGTGGAAACAACCGAAAATTGCGGAAGACGACCCCCGAAGCATTCGCTTGGATTTTGACTTTATTGACCCTGGTGATGAATTGCGGGTAACTGCTCTTTGTGAACACGATGGGCCTCCAGCAGGAGTATTTTCTGACCTCAAAGGCAAGATTGCGGGTGGAAGTATAAATAAATCCACTCAAAGAATTCAATCGATAGTTTTAGTCGTAATGGCTATTGTCAATGTATTCTTTGTACTACTTCTGCCTTTTTTGTGGATAAATTCTTTGTTGGTCAGTATGGGGCAGAAGCCTTTTGTGCCTGCTTATATTATGTTGAGATTCAATCAGGTTTGGGTAGCTTTGATGGTAATGTGGCTCTACTTCTTGTTCTTTACACGAAGAGGAAGGAAGTCAGTGCTTTTAGACACGAAGTTTGCTTTCCGGCAGCTAATATCTTTAGTTAAGAATTTCCGCTTGTAAAGGTGCCTAACCCCGCGTGCAGCGGACACGGCTTCGCCGTGCGCGACCGGTGGCGGTTTTGAGGCGGTGTAGCGTTGCCAGCAGTGCGGGTTGGACAAACACGCCGTGCCGCTGACGCTATCGTTATAACGCAATACAAATTTTGGAGGAAACATGAAGATAGTTTCAGTCATAAACTATAAAGGCGGTGTTGGCAAAACAACATTAACAGCAAACCTTGGAGCTGAACTAGCTTTTAGAGGTAGAAAAGT
>JALWCU010000002.1 GCA_027015275.1 Bacteroidales bacterium
ATACCACACAACATGGTGACTTATCTCATATACAGGGACTTAGGCGTATTGATCGGAATGATTTTGTATGGATAGACAGGTTTACTTACCGTAATCTGGAGATTTTCCGCCCGCTCAATGACAGGGGAAAGGCGCTGATAGATATACTGGACATGACCCTAACGCCCATGGGTAGCCGTCTGCTCAAGAACTGGCTGGCTTTTCCGCTCAAAGATTTGCAGAAAATAAATGAGCGCTTGGACACAGTGGAATTTTTTATTGGCCTTCCACTTATCAGAGAAAAAATCCAAGCATATTTGCGGGAAATCGGAGACTTGGAGCGCCTTGTTAGCAAAATAGCCACGAGGCGAATAAATCCACGGCAAGTGGTGCAGCTGCGACGGGCACTAGAAGCAATAGAAAATATAAAAGCAGCGCTCGAGGAAGCTGTGGATAACGAGCTGCCAATGATACAGCACTTTATAAAAGGTCTGAACAGTCTCGAACCACTCAAGGAACGCATAGCTCGTGAGATACAGGATGATCCGCCTGCACAGGTAAATAAAGGCGGAGTTATTGCCCAGGGCGTTAGTGCTGAGCTCGATGAACTGAGAAGGATCTCGTCTTCTGGACAGAGCTATCTATCTGATTTGCAGCAGCGTTTGTCTAAAATTACACGCATACCAAGCCTGAAAATAGGCTACAACAAAGTCTTTGGCTATTACATCGAGGTTACTAATACCCACAAAAACCGCGTGCCGCATGAATGGATACGCAAGCAAACACTAGTGAACGCAGAACGCTATATTACACCTGAGCTTAAGGAATACGAAGAAAAGATTTTGAGTGCAGAAGAAAAAATCATTGACATAGAGCAAAAGCTTTACAATGAGCTGGTCGAAGGTATGCAAAGCTATCTGAGCCAGATTAAGCAGAATGCTGACCTTGTCTCGCAGCTGGATGTGCTCGTGAGCTTTGCTAATGTGGCAATTGAGAACAGCTATATCAAGCCTGTTGTTGACAGTTCGCTCGAGCTGGAGATAAAAAATGGTCGGCATCCTGTTATCGAGAAACAATTGCCAATTGGAGAGGAATATGTACCCAATGATTTGTCTCTTGATACTGAGCATCAGCAGATTGTAATTCTCACTGGTCCAAATATGGCTGGTAAATCTGCGTATCTTCGACAAAATGCTCTTATTGTGCTCATGGCGCAGGTCGGTTCGTTCGTACCAGCAGCAAAGGCACGCATTGGCATTGTTGACAAAATTTTCACGCGTGTAGGAGCTTCGGATAATATTGCGTTGGGCGAGAGTACTTTTATGGTGGAGATGAATGAGGCCGCATCCATTCTGAACAATCTGTCAGAGCGCTCGCTCGTGGTTTTTGATGAGCTGGGTCGCGGTACAAGCACTTATGACGGCATTTCGATTGCTTGGGCAATTGTGGAATATATTCACGAACATCCCCATGCACGTGCCAAGACCTTGTTTGCTACTCATTATCATGAGCTTAACGAAATGGAAGATAGTTACGAGAGAATTAAAAACTACAATGTCAGCGTGCGTGAAGTCAATGGCAAGATAGTTTTTTTGCGAAAAGTTGTGCGCGGTGGCAGCCAGCATAGCTTTGGTATTCATGTTGCCCAAATGGCTGGACTGCCCAAGAGTGTGGTCGAACGCGCCAAGACTATCTTGAGTGAGCTGGAGGGAAAGAGTCAGAGCCGTGAAAAACTGCACAAGCCAGTGGAAAAAATAGGTAAATCACGCCAGGGCTACCAGCTTAAGCTTTTTGAAATTCGAGACCCAGTGTTGGAAAAGATTCGTGACAGTATCAATGCCGTGGACATTAACAACCTAACGCCACTGGATGCCCTGAATTTGCTCAACGACATTAAAAAACAAATTAACCGTTAGAAAGGATCCACTAAGCAAGATTATGCCGCTAATGTGTATCGAGGAGTGATAACTATTCTGTCTCGTCTGGTCTTTCTGTGAGAATACCATAGAAAAGCAGGTCGAGCAGCACGTTCATTCTTTCCTTGAAATAAGCATATTTGCTCTCAATGAAAAAAGGTATTTCCAGACCCTTGATAGCAGAGGCAATGCCATAAGCCACTGGGTCCAGGTCTTCCAATTTTATTCTCACTTCACCGTTTTGTATGCCTCGCAAAAGTATGTTTTTCAGCGCCATAATTTCGAATTCATCGTAGCGACGGCGATATTTGTCAATGATGTGATAGACTTCAAGATATTCGTCTTTAACGGAGTCATAGAATCCGGCTACACGATTGGAATAATCCATGCGCTTCATTATATATGCACGCAGTAGAGCCCTTGTATCTGTCTTTCTATTAATGACTTGCAGTAGCCCATTCTGTATTCTATTTGCTTCGTCCTCTATCAGGGCAGCATAAATATCTTCCTTGCTTTTGAAATAATAATACAATGTACTTTTACCCTTGTTCAGCGCCTTGGCAATTTGCTCCATTGTAGTCTTGGAATAGCCATATTTTCTGAATATTTCTCGTGCAACTTTGATAATTTCCTGACGGAATTTTTTACCTCGATATGTCATTAGAACTGGCCGTTTATGAATTTTTCTCTTTCGTCGAAGATAATGTTTATGAGTTGATTATAGTAAGTTTCCTTTTTAGAAACATCTGAATAATAAAGTTGATAAAGATTCAAAATTTTTTCAATACTATCAATGATTTTCTTAATATCCTGGTAATAATAATTTGCATTTGTCTGGAGCTGAGAGTCATACAAAAATTTCCTTACACTTTTGAATCCGCTCTCTTGCTTAAGAATGATGTCTTTTATATTGTCTGAATAATTCTCTGCTTTCTTAGACATAATCAGTAGATACACGCTTTCGAACCAACCAGAGGCAACAACAAACGGGAGAATATTATATTTATTATTGTCTTCCAGGTAATTACACGTACGCCAGTAAGCTTCATCCGCAAGTTTCTGAATGCTATCAGTGTTATTAATATTTTGGTTAAAACGCCTGTATAACTGCTCTGTATAACCCACATCAATACCCAAGTCAGCCGCCAGTTGCTTTGACATATCAAAATACTGCGAGGCCAGCTGTGCATGACTTGTAACAGCGCAAAAAGCTATATCTGCATTTGACAGTCCAATCACCAATGACTTATGCTTATCACTAATACATTTATCCCCAACATCTAATGGAAGTAGATAATCGTTGCTAAATTCACTATCGCCAAGAAAGTAATTAAAAAGGTCCAAGGGCAAAGGTATTTTGTATTTAACATAAACCTTGTTTTTGGGAATAACTGAACTATCTTCTACATTAACGACTACTGCCGTATGCGCTGGTTTAGAAGACTTATTACAACCTATAGCGAAAATTATTAAGATTAATAAACAGTATTTCCGACACATAAATCACTTGTTATTAAAAATTATTTACAAAATTTAAAATTTTTAAATAAAAAACAAAATCTGCTTTAGAATTTTATATGCAAATTTGAGCATAACACATAAAAACTATAAATCATGAAAAAATTAGCTTTCATTACATTGCTCCTGACGTTTTTGTTTTTTCAATCATTCTCTCAGACACAAGAGCTAACGCTGAAAAAGGCTGTTTTCGGATTTTCTTATGGTCTCTATCCACAGAATTTGTATAACCTGCAATGGCAAGGTAATACACATAACTTTACCTATGTCAAGGACTGGAAAGAGCTTGTACAACAATCTGTTAACAACTCTGATGAGAAGGTGCTGGTCTCGGTAGATTCTCTGAATAAGGCGCTCAGTGATTATGGCATTGAGCTCAGGTATCTTGCTGGCGTTAATTGGATTGATGACAATGACTTTTATATTGTCTATGATAATCATGTTATTATTTATTCGGTTGCTAACAAGGCTGTTAAAAAGGTCTTTAACCTGCCAAAGAGAGCGAGGAACATTACCTATTCTCCCATAGCTGACGCAGTAGCATTCACAATTAGTAATAACCTTTTTTATGTGGATAGCTTACTCAATATGCACCAGATTACTTTTGATAAAGACACAAATATTGTAAATGGTGACAGTTACGTTCATCGCCAGGAATTCGGCATAAACCATGGCATTTTCTGGTCGCCTCAGGGTCATTATATTGCCTTTTATCGCAAAGACCAGAGAATGGTCGCTAATTATCCTGTCATTGATTACACAGTATTCCCGGCCAAAGTTAGGTATTTTAAATATCCTTTTGCAGGCCACACGAGCGAACAGGTAAAATTGGGTGTTTATAATCTCTCTGAGCATGAGATAACTTACATGGAGACAGGACAGCCAGCCGATCATTATCTAACTTCGGTTACATGGGATCCAAGTGAGAAATATGTCTATATCGGTATTCTTAATAGAGATCAGAATCATTTGTGGATGAATAAATACGATGCTTATGATGGCCATTTGGTAAAAACGCTTTTCCAGGAGACGAATCCTAAGTATGTCGAGCCATTGCATCCCTTATACTTTGTGCCGGGCCATGACAATGAATTCGTATATTTCAGTCGTCGTGATGGCTGGCAACATCTTTATCTCTACGATACAGATGGAAATTTAATCCGCAAGCTTACAAAAGGACCGTGGAAAGTAACAAAACTGGTAAGCTTTACCTCTGACGGGCGTTATGCTTTTATCATTACCACAGAGCAAAGCCCAATACAGCGTCATGGTTACAAACTTGACCTGAAAAACGGCAAGATGACAAGGCTCACGAGCGATCATGGTATGCACGAAATAATACCTTCGGCAGACGGCAATTATGTAATAAACAGTTATTCCAGTACTGATGTGCCACGGCGTATTATTCTTCAGCAAGGTGCTAAGCAGTTGCGCACATTGCTTGATGCCCCTAATCCTATGAAAGATTATAAGCTGGGTAAGATGCGTATTGGTACGCTAACAGCTGCTGATGGGCATACACAGCTTTATTACAGAATAATTTTGCCGCCAGACTTTGATCCACACAAAAAATATCCTGTGGTAGTTTACGTTTATGGCGGTCCTCATGTACAGCTGGTTTTAGACACTTACTTAGGTGGTGCACGCCTGTGGGATTATTACATGGCTCAAAAAGGATACATAATGTTTACATTGGACAACCGTGGCTCAGACAATCGTGGTTTTGCTTTCGAAAGTGTAATCTACCGTCATCTTGGCGTTAATGAGATGAAAGACCAGATAAAAGGCGTAGAATATCTCAAGAGTTTGCCTTATGTGGACTCTACGCGCATTGGCGTTCATGGCTGGAGCTTTGGCGGTTTTATGACAACATCGCTTATGACTACTTATCCCAATGTATTTAAGGTCGGTGTTGCTGGTGGCCCGGTCATTGACTGGAGAATGTATGAAGTAATGTATGGTGAACGTTATATGGACACACCGCAGTCCAACCCAGAAGGATATGCCCAGACCAGTGTCCTAAACAAGATTCAAAATCTGAAGGGCAAACTGCTAATTATCCATGGACAGATTGACCCTGTAGTAGTTCCAGAGAATTCCATGCGTTTGCTCATGAAAGCGCAGAAACTGAACATTCAGGTTGATTATTACCCATATCCGCACCAGGAACATGGCGTCAGTGGTATTGACCGGCTCCACCTGATGCAGAAGATTACAGACTATTTTGACACATATCTGTAAGCAAGTTTTTGTAACACAGCGAATTACTGACAATAAAACGAAAACCACCGCTAAGGGCTTAGCGGTGGTTTTTTGTAGCACCCTTTGATTGTACAAACTATGTGGTATTAATTCCTATCCTGCATACTGACTAAATCAGTAAAAAGTCAACGGTGTCAAAGCTCTTTGTGGAAAACACGATATCGTTTGTAAACCTTGCCACCCATGAATTCCATCTCTCTGCGTACAAGTTTGTTTTCTTCAAGCTCCAAATGCGAATCAACTGTTTTGAATCCACGCTTAATAGCAGAAAGAAGCATGTGATAGCCCATGAGC
>JALWCU010000003.1 GCA_027015275.1 Bacteroidales bacterium
AGTGCTTTTGATTATTTCCAGAAAAATGTACCATGGGCAGAGAAGGCCATTACTGCAAGCGATGCACAGCTAATTATAAAGACCTCTTTTATTGGATTGACCAGGATAGATGATGGCCGTGCTGTGAGAAACCGCATGAACATACGCGAGCTTACAAATTTGATTGATGACCAGAAGATAAGTTATGAACATGTCAATGGTGTGATTAATATTTTCCGTGAGCCTGAGAGTACTTTTATTCGACCTTTTATTAATCCAGATGATGTTGATACTCAGTATGTTTCGCCAGATACTGTCTTGGACATCACTCACGAAGCTCTGATTCGTAACTGGGAGCTGCTGAAAAAGTGGGAGAAAGAAGAGGAAGATAATTTCAACGATTTCCAGGAATTCCGTGTACAGCTACGTCGTTGGCTTGATAGTGGGAAAAAAGATGACTATCTGCTGCCACTGGGACCTTTGTCATATTTCGAGACCTGGTACGAGCGTTGCCATCCCAATAAATACTGGCTGGCTAAGAATGATAAGACAGAGACAGATAATAATCGCAAGCTGGCAAGGGCTGAGCAATTGGAGAGAGATATAAGGGAATTTCTACAGCGTAGCCGCGAGCATATCGTAGCGCTGGAAAGGCGTAAACGCAGATTTAGGCGAATAATTGGTATAATAGCACTCATTATTATTTTAATGCTAAGTGGCTTGGTAACATGGGCAATGCGCGAGAAAAAAAATGCAGAAACACAGCGACAAATTGCAGAGCATCAGAAGGAAATGGCCGAGCATCAGAGGGAAATCGCTGAAGTGCAGAAGAATAAAGCTATTGCTGCAAACAAGGTGGCTGAGCAACAAAAGCAGCGTGCAGAGCTCGAAGCACTCAGGGCTCTAAAGCAAAAGAAAAAGGCAGATAGTCTGCTGCAAGTAGCATTAAAACTAAAGGTCATTGCCGAAGAGCAATCACAGCGTGCCAGAATGGAAGCTTTGCGTGCCATTGCCGAAAAACAAAAAGCAGATAGCCTGCGACTGCTAGCAGAAGAACAAAAACAAAAGGCAATAGTAGCGAGCAAGAAAGCAAACCGCTTGAGCATACTGTCGTTAGCACAGTCACTTGCATACAAAGCTACAAGTAATTACAAAGACCCGCAAGTGAATTTGCTATTAGCCTATTATGCTTATGCTTTAACTCGAGATTATGGTGGTGATACCAATAGTCCTGAAATTTACAAAGGCCTGTATGCAGCTTTCCAAAAGCTTAATGAACCTTATGTAATGGATTTGTCCAAAGGCGATATAAAAGGCTTTTATCCTATTGATGACGAAAATATTTATTTTATTAATGATGAAGCTAAGGTCTTTCATTACAACCTCAAGACAGGGAAAGTTAAACAGGTCAGTTTCAGGGGGCACGTCAATAGGCTTACAGGTGTTTATAGTCTGTGGTGGGATGAGCCAGGCAATGTTTTTATTAAGGACGGGCAGTTTAATATTTGGCGATATGACCTGATAAACAAGCGTCTTACGATAATAGAGTCCACGCCAAGCGAGACGCGTGTTTATGCATCAATGACCTTAGACGGCCGTGTAGTTGTGTTTGGCAACAATGGTAGTGTGGTTTATTATACGATAGATCAGGGCCATAGAGCAAAGCTTTCTGAAAAAGTTAAAATAAAGTTCTTGCATTACGGTACAGGGCCCAGGCGCTTTAAACGCCATATCTATAAAGTGGTGGCCAATGTGACAAAAGATATTTTCTATTTAATGACTAATGATGGATTGGTACTCAAGTATGATGCTGTAGCTAAGCGAGATACTGTAATATATAACTTGAAGCTGGATAAGTTGGAAACAGTTTCCTCTGCTGCCGTTTCGAGCGATAATAAATACCTTGTTATTGGCAATGGCATGGGAACTGTATATATACTTGATTTGCAGAAAGATAA
>JALWCU010000004.1:0-5238 GCA_027015275.1 Bacteroidales bacterium
ACGAAGTTGCTTTAGTTTACTTGGTTTTTTGAAGTCGGTTTTAGGTAGATCTCGTACTAGAAAGACTTTTCGTCTGCGGGACCTGGTGGCTTCGAATTTTTTGAATCTCAGGTACCATTCACGCGGCGTAATTTTGCGTATGCTTGTTGGGCGGCCATGCTCATCTAAAACGTGTGCTTCAACTATTTTGAATATTTGCTCTGATTTGACAGTACCACAGACAGGACATTCGCTATCATTCCAGTCAGCCTGATGTACAGAGCTTTTGAAGTACGAAATAGCTTCAATTGGTGGCCCGTTGTAAATTAAATATCCGCCAGTATCGAGCAGCAAAATTCTATCAAACATTTTGTAAATGTCAGAGGAGGGCTGGTGTATAACGACAAAGACTAGTTTGCCTTTGAGTGTGAGTTCCTTGAGCAGGTCCATGATGTTCTCAGAATCTATGGATGACAGTCCGCTCGTGGGTTCGTCGAGGAAAAGGATAGGGGGTTGGCGTATTAGCTCTAATGCAATGTTAAGGCGTTTTCTCTGCCCACCGCTTATCATACGGTTCAGTGGCGAGCCTACTATTTGGTCTTTTATTTCATATAGTCCAAGCTCTTTGAGGAGCTTTATTACTGCTTTGCGTATCTGGAAATCTGTGTAGTTGCCAAAGCTAAGCTTGGCACCGAAGTAAAGGTTTTCGAAGACTGTAAGTTCTTCTATCAGAAAGTCTTCCTGAGGTACATAGCCGATAACTGCCTTTAGTTGTTCTTTGTTTTTGTGCAGGTCAAGGCCATTGATCAAGACTTTGCCAGTAAGGGGTGTGTAGTTACCATTGAGTACATTAAGCAAAGTGGTCTTACCGGAGCCGCTGGCGCCTAATATGCCGACAAGTTTACCTGATTTTTCTATAAGGCTTGTTTCGTGGATGCCGATTTTGCCATCTGGGAATTGATATGTTACGCGGTCAACCTCGAATGTAATATGGGTTTTTATTTTATCCAGAGTAAAGGCAGAGATAATTTCGCTGTAGTAAATAGGTTTTATTCTTGATGTTCTCAGTGATGAGCCGTATGAGAAGGTGTAGATTGTGTCAGGTTTGAGGATGTGCTGATTGAGGAAAAGTTCTTTTTCGTTAAAGAATTTGAAGATATGAAGATTTATTCTGGAGAGATTATAAACAATAATACGCCCATCCAGTCCACTGGAGTATATGTATTTTACTTTGGGATATTTAGGTTCGTCCTTGGATATTATTAGGATGTTTTCCTGATACTTTTCGAAGAAGTCAGGCTCATTAAACACGAATTTTTCTATAGCATCGAAGTCCTGCTCTGGGATCATAAACGTATCAGCTATGACGCGCAAGAACTCATAAACTTGTTCCGATGGTTTTTCTTGTGATCTGATGAACTCGACCAGACGTATGAGTACAATATATCGTTCTTTGATGGTTAGCTCTTTGTTTAGTAAGGTGCATATAGTCAGTAGTTTAACAGAGCTTACTGTAATGAATTTATTTTTTTGAGTTTTGGATTGGCGTTTTTGGTAGGTATGATAATAATCTTTGAAAATAGAAAGATACTGTTTGGCCAGCTCAGTATTAAGTTTTTCCTTGAGGAAGTTGTAAACGACTATTTCTCTGGTTTGTTCTGTTTTGCCTGGTGATGCAATTAGAGCGAATAATTGCATTAAAGCTTTTAGTATTTTATCGCTCATAGAATGATTTTATTTGAAACCTATAGAAAGAAGTATTATTCCAGAAGGCGTGTTCGAAGGTGGTAGCTCTGCTTCTATTATAGCTTCTATGGTAGAAGTGAATTTGATGTCCCAGTATTTAGGGTTATTATAATAATCACTGGAAAAAATTAGCTTGTGTGCGCTATCATAGATTCTAAAGTTGGGTGCCCTGTTTCCGGCTGTTGAGCATGCGACAATACGATATGTAGCACCGCCGTAGAATGTATAATAAAATTCTGCTGTTTCGCCATTTATAACTAATGCTCTATATTGCTGGCCATCAGAGATAAAAGGGTATTTTATAAACGACGCACAAGACTTGCTCACACTGTCTATATCAATCTGTGCCGAGACGCTATAGGTTGTAATTAGTAGTGATATTATAAGAGAAAAAAATAGAAATTTTTTCATTGCTCTGTGTTTTTAATTAATAACCCAGTTTCGTAGTTTTTTGAGTTTCTTAGTTATTTGTTCGAGATCGAGGTTATTAATATTGACCTTTGTTTTACTATTTATGATAGTGAAGTGTTTGTCAGGGAAATCTTGTGGGGCGCTGTATGTGTATTGGAAATTAATGGCGTCGTAATAAGAAGAAATGCCTGCCAGAGATTCGAAAAGGTAATCTATATCAGGGTCTTGCTGATTGTAATATGGCTGAAGTAGCTGCATTAGATTGTTAAGAGGGGCTTTTTGTTCCCCAATTTTTATCAGTAAATCATTTGAAGGATAATTTTTGTAGAGTTGTGTGAGCATGTAAATGCTTTCTATCCAGCCTCCTGCAATGATTATTACGCCCAATTCTTGTTGATTATTGTCAGAAAGATAAGCATCTATGTCTCTGAAAAGTGTTGATACTATGTACATAAGCGAATCTTTGTTCTCAGAATTGTTTTTTATTCTCTGCAATGTGGACTGAGGAACATGGTTTAATAGGTCCAGATCATTAGCTAATTTGTTTACAACCTGGTAATAATCGCCAAACAGTGAGATTTGGTCATAAATATTAATATAAGCCAGGTCTGCGCTGTAAACGCCGATGTTTATAGCTTTTTTGAAAGAAGTTAAATATTTGGTGCTGTTATTATAATCGTTGAGAAGATTTTGCTCGAAAGGTATGTTCAAGTCATGGGTTATTTTGCTCAGTAATACAGGCGATGGGAGACCGAAAGTGCGATTCTTGAATTTTAGGACAGTAGTTTTGTATGGATTAGTGAATAAGGTATCCTGAGCAATGGTATCTTGTTTAATTTTTTTTTGCCTATGGGAAGGGTTTTTGCAAGAAAAGGTGAGCATAATTAGAGAAGCAAATGTTATTGTAATTATATTTTGGAAATATCTCATTTTTAAGTGTTTTAAGAACTTGTTATTTGACAAATATAAAAAAATTTTTTAATTTGTTTTCGGCTTTATTAACAAATTTGTATACTTTTACATAAGATTTTGATGAATGTCGTGTAATCTTGTTATAAATTTTAAAAAATTGTTTTTTCCTTTATGAAGCAGCTTAAAATTACTAAATCTATTACCAACCGTGAGAGTGCTTCTTTGGATAAGTATCTTCAGGATATTGGGCGAGAAGAATTAATTACTGTGGACGAGGAAGTCGAGCTTGCCCGTCGTATTAAAAAAGGTGATAGATTGGCCTTAGAAAAATTAGTTAGAGCAAATCTGCGTTTTGTCGTTTCTGTTGCCAAGCAATATCAAAACCAGGGTCTTAGTTTGGAAGATTTGATAAATGAAGGGAATTTAGGTTTAATTAAGGCAGCCGAAAAATTCGATGAGACACGCGGTTTTAAATTTATTTCCTATGCTGTTTGGTGGATACGTCAATCAATATTACAGGCTTTGGCCGAGCAGTCCCGTATTGTACGCCTGCCCCTGAATCAGGTGGGGACTATTAACAAAATTAATAGGGCAATAGCAGAGTTTGAGCAGCAGAAGCGCCGCAAGCCCACACCCGAGGAATTGGCAGAGATAACTGAAATACCCATTGATAAGATAAAGCAAAGCCGCTCGGTCTCTGGCCGTCAAAAGTCCCTTGATGCACCTTTGACCGATGGGGAAGACAGTCAGTTGAAGGATGTTATTGTCAATCCAGATTCTCCACGTGCCGATGAGACTCTCCTGCGCGAGTCATTGCAAATAGAGATTGAGCGGGCTTTGTCCACACTCACCAAGAGAGAAGCAGACGTAATACGGTATTTCTTTGGGGTTAATGCTCCGGATATGACACTTGACGAAATAGCAAATCAGTTTGGGTTGACGCGCGAGCGTGTGCGCCAGATTAAGGAAAAAGCTCTAAAACGGCTGCGCCATGGTACACGCAGCGAAATTTTGCGTAAGTACTTGGGTTGATGTGCTTTTTCAATAGTATTATTTTCTCAGGCTGATATGCGTGCGCGTCTGGCCTTTATTCCAAGATTCAGTGAGCTGATCAAAGTGCTTTGATAGTCGCTGGGCTGCTTGCTCAATTGTTTCGTCATTCATCAAGACTACGACAAACTGCGGATTCATACGTTTGATATTTGGTCCAAAGACTTTCCCTACAAGCACTTGCACCTGATTGCTTTTCATTAGTCCGCCAATGCCTTGTGCTTTTTTCTGATCTCCGTGATGCGAGTCATGTTCTTCGCGCTCTGGGTGTGTTGTGTTTTTTACTTCGCCTGTTTTCTGTGCTTGCCCTGGTGTGATTGTGTAGATGATGTATTTTTGGGCATCGCCAAAATGGCTATCTGTGAACGTGATGCCATCGTCAGTGGCAAAGGCTGCTTTGAATTGTTCCATGCTTTTCTGTTTTGTGTATGCAGATTTTTGGGATTAAAATTAAGTTTATTGTGCGGTTTTGCAAAGAGGTGCAATAATTGGGGCTGTCAAAGAAAAGAGCGTTTAACCGCCATGTCTGCGACGAAAACGCAGGATAATGCTTTTTTTGAAATTTATTTCTTCGCAGATTCACAGATTTGCTCATATTTTATTGATTATCTGTCTGTTATCTGTGTGAATGGCGTTTATAATCAAGCTAAAAGTATTTGGTAATTTGTGTCAGACAGCCCCGATTGAACGCTTGATGATTTTTGACGAAAATTATTCGGCATTCAAGGCTATTGTCGCAGTAATTTTCCTGCTTTGAAGTTTTCGTAAGCCTGGGCAACTGTACCCGAAGCACCTACATAGACTTGAATACCCATGCTGGCTATAGCTTGAGCTGCGTTACCACCTGGTCCATTGCCAGTTATGAGAATGTCGATGTCGTGATTGGCGAGCAGGCTGGCAGTATTGGGACCAGCACCATGAGCAACATTAGCATTAGCGCGATTGTCGATATAGCTTGTTTGTCCAGTCTCTTCGTCGATGATGACGAAGTATTGTGTGCGGCCAAAGCGTGGGTCAACTGGTGCATTCATGTCAGTTCCTTGAGCTGTAATTGCGATTTTCATTTTTATTGGGTTTTGGGGTTTTGGACCATGTCTAATATCACTGGCCAGGTTTTTTGCAATTTGTGAGAGATAGGAT
>JALWCU010000004.1:5248-5938 GCA_027015275.1 Bacteroidales bacterium
AGATAGGATTGTCTGGTGCATATTCGATTATTGTCTGACCTTGTGTCATGGCTTTTGTGAATGTGGTATCATAAGGCAGATCAGCAAGGTGTGTTATGCCTTCCCTGTCAATGAATTCCCTGATTTTCTGATAATTTTCTTTGTTAATGTCAGCTTTGTTAATAATAACGCCAGTGCCTACGCGGAAGCGTTTGGCAATTTCGTAAACGCGTTTTAGGTCGTGCACGCCTGAGACGGTGGGTTCAGTGACAATGACAGCAAACGTGGCTCCTGAGAGCGTGGAAATAACTGGGCAGCTCACACCTGGGGGACCATCGACGAGGATTGTATCCAGCTTTAGCATCTGAGCCAGTTGTTTAGCTACATTTTTTACTACTGAGACGAGTTTTCCTGAGTTTTCGGTTCCTATGCCCAGGTGAGCGTGTGATAGGTGGCTGCCTAAGCGAGTAACCGAGATGTACCACTGGCCGTCGAGATTAGATTTCATTGTTATAGCCTGTTCTGGGCAAACTTTTTCGCAATATCCGCAGCCTTCGCAGTTTATGGTGTTTACTGTGTAAGGTGTTCCGGGAATTATTGCGTCGAAGTGGCATACGTCAAAGCAAGCCCCGCAAGATGTGCACATAGAGCCGTCGATAACGGCTATTTGTGAGCTGTAGAAATTTTCTTTTCTTTTGATTTCAGGTCTAA
>JALWCU010000005.1 GCA_027015275.1 Bacteroidales bacterium
CGGCGAAAAACCGAGTCATCTTCTGTAGGTGCTATCATATTCAGAGGGAAACGCAAATAGGGACGGAAACCTGTATGCCAAGCGCCCAGTGGGATATAAAAATTTTTGTTCAGGCAAGTCTGAAAATCTTCACCGCTCAGACGCTTAACCAGCTCAGGATAAAGGTAAAATGACAGATCACTATATTTGTATTTTTTCTGTGGCAGAAGTCGCGAGCGTCTGATCAAACGGCGGATAAGTCTCTGTGCTTTTTTGCTAGCATAGAGATTGTCTGCTACGCGCAAGGGATAACGCCGTGAACTATCTGTAGAAAAATATTTTTTCTTTAGCTCACCACGAGAGTTAAGTGCATGAGTCCAGAAAGGTATCCATGGTTTTAGCCGTGCTTGATGTGTAAGTGCGTCAATAAGCAAGATTTTCCTTTTGTTGCTGAACCTGAGCCATGGAAAGTAATGCCCCAAAGTTTGATATAAATCCAGTTTGCCTTGATCATAAAGCTTCATCAGGCATGGTGCAGAAGCTGCAATCTTAGTTACTGATGCCAGGTCGTAAATGTCATTCATCTTTACTGGTAGAATGCTATCATAAGTAAAATAACCATAAGCCTTGTAGAAGAATACTTTACCGTCTTTTGCTGCCAATATTTCACAGCCAGGGAAAGCATGCAGCCTGATAGCACTATTAACAATGGAATCAATGCTTGAATAAATGAGATTTGAATCCAATCCCAGCTCAGCAGGAATGGTGTATTTTAGTCTAAGTCCAGCCTTTGAAGACAGCCCTGCGTTAAGGGGAAAAAACTTTGTAGAATCTTTGAGCCTGCCTTGTGCGCCAATAGCACCAAAAAGTAATTGTGCTGCATAATCTTGTGCCAGGCTATCGCGGTTTGGAACATACAACAATACATCTGCCATATTAGCCACGCTGTCTAACAAGGTAAGATTTGTGTCAAAGACTACTATGACGTTGGGGTGGCGGAATTTTCCGGGCAATTTATTACTGCTGGTGGGATAAACGAATAAGTTTGCTTTGCCACACGATGTAATGGGTGCATACCGCTCAAAAGCCTTGGTAAATGCCTGGTATTTATGTGCTGCTACCAGTGAGAAGTGCAGGGTGTCAAGTCTGAGAAAAGGCACGATGCTATCTTTGTTACGCAAAAGCACCATGTTTTTTTCTATCCATTGTCTTTGTGCAAGTCCCTGTGAATGCCCAAGATATGGCATTATTGAAAGAAGCAAAAAAATTACTATACGTCTCATTTATTGTGTTTTGTTTAACATTAGCAAAAGACTGGCGGCTGTCCACGAAAAATTCCGAGCATTGAGTGGCTCGCCGTTAGTGGGATTGTAGTTCTCATAGAGCTCGCCTTGGCCAAGTATTCCTTTGGCATTGTGTATGAGTTTATTAAGTAAAGCATTGGCTAAGCTATCGTATCCATAACGACGAAGGCCAGAGAGTCCGAAATATACCTGGTCCAGCCATACTGGTCCACGCCAGTAACCTGTCATAAAATGTTTGTCAGCTGCCGAGATTGTAGGCAGGGGCACGTGTGTATTAAATTCACGCGTGTCTGCCATACGCCGCGCTATGGCAGCAGCCTGATTAGAATCAGGCACCCCTGCCCACAGCGGTATCCAGCCAGACGACTCGAGCACATGGACAAATTTTCCTGTTACGGTATTTCGGTCGTAATACCATTGGTCTTTCTTGCACCATAGCCGCTTGTTTATCAGCCTGGCAAGTGTATGCGCTTGTAAAAGAAAACGCTTGGCATCCTGGCTATAGCCCAAGACATTAGCAATACGGGCAAGATAGAGCTTATCAGCATAGAGAAATGCATTCAGGTCTGGTGATTCTTGTGATAGGCTGTACCATCCAGCATCGCCCTGCACCAGCGTGGCAGAGTCGAAGCGTACAGCGTCATCCAT
>JALWCU010000006.1 GCA_027015275.1 Bacteroidales bacterium
GACTTTGAAAGTAATAACACAGACCCAAAGATTATTCAGCAAGGTAATGGATATTTCCATAATGTAAAATTCAATCAAAATATCTGGGGACAAAACAACAGAACATACACTCTGACACAGACTACGCGTTTCTACGAAGATATGACTATTGGCAAAGGAGCTACACTCGTTCTTAATGGTCAAAAACTTTATTTAGGTAACGATGATCCAAATGACCCCACAGAGCCAAATGCAGAACATCACACTATACAGTCGGGTGGTACTCTGGATGTGGATGCTGGCTCTGCTCTGGTGTTTAGCTGTAGGGACAAGGGCAACCCAATCCTTGATGTGGACGGTACTCTGATGGTAGTGGGTACTAATGGAGACAATGCTACTGTTACATCCGAAGATTGGAATTCTAATGCACACAGAATCGAAATTAATATAAATGACGGCGGCACAATAGCTGCACAGTACTATCTCTTTAATTACTTGGTAGATAGCGGATTATATGTAGATGCCAATGCGACTATTGATCCGACGAATAATTTTTCCAACGGCACCTGGTCTAACATGAATACTTCGGGCTCAGGAAAGCATTATTATCTCAAATGTAATGCTGATGTGTCTGGTATTGGAACAGTAGAGAACGTAACATTCAACTTTAATGGAACACCAACTGTCGGAGTACATTTCAATGTCAAGAGAGAAGCAGGATCAACAGGCACGCTCACCTTTGGTGGAAATATCAGCGGATTGCTTGGTGGCTCTACTTATGAAGCTGACCCAGAAGGCGAAAACAATTCCAGCTCAAGCCTTATCAGCTGGCCACCAATCACAGAAGTTTATTGGACTGGCGCTGTTAGTACAGATTGGTTCGACAAAAATAACTGGTCGCCAGCTCAAGTGCCTGACAATAACACAAATGCCATAATTCCTCTGAAGTCTAATAACCCTATTATTAACGGTCAGGACGCACAATGTAAAGATCTGAGAATTACAGACGGCATACTGACAATAAAGGCAGGGCATAATCTCGATGTTGCTGGCGATGTCTATATTGGCACTGGCTCGTCAGATGGTATGCTTGCTGTCGAAGACCCCAGTACTGTCATTACTGTTACTGGCAACTGGACACGCGGAACTAATGGGCTCTTTGTCAATGGTAGTTCTACTGTCAAGTTTAATGCTACAGGCGGTAATGTAACAATTAATTCGAGAAGCTCGGCATTTGGTAATCTTACTTTTGACGGTGGCGCAAGTTTCTTCATCACAGGTGCAGAAGTCTTTGTGGATAATAATTTTACGATTGACAATGGTACTGTTAAGCCTTCTACAAATAATTATAAAATCCACATCAAAGGCAATTACAATAATATTAATGGAACTTATGACAATACTACGCGTGGCACTGTTATATTTGACGGTGATAATAATCAGTCAATTACAAATGCACATTTCTGGAACGTGGAAATAGATGGCTCTGGCAACAAGACCACACAAACAGCTTTGACCATTGACAATACATTGACTATCAAAAATGCAACACTCGTCGCTGGCTGCCCAATTGACATGAAAGGAAATGTTACTATCGAAGCCACAGGCAGCTTTGACGACGGCGGATATTCTCACAATTTTGCAGGTGGCTATTGGACTGGCAATGGTTCTTACTCAGGCTCAGGAACAATTGTTTTCAACCGTAGTGGTTACCAGTATATCAAAGCAGGAACATTCAATAACTTAACGCTTAAGAATAATGGTGGAGTTATCTTACAGGGAGATATTAATTTGACAGGTAACCTTTCTCTTCTCGAGCCTAATTATTATCTCAATGTTCAGACTTATCAAGTTACGAATACTTCTGGTACAGGTACTTTCTCTATGGCAAGCGCCAGAAGAATTTATGTGCGTGGTGCGAATAATTTTCCAACAGGCTTTCAGAATTATAACATAGACGAAACAAGCTATACCTTTTATGATGGTACAGTAGATCAGACTATCGCACCCGTGCCAGTTACTTATGGACACTTATATTTGGATAATAGCTCTAAAACGCTTGGCGGAGATATAGACGTTAATGGTATTCTTTATTTATACGGGGACGCATCGCTTGACGTAACATCTAATAATTACAGAATCAACATAGCAGGAAATTGGTACAATCAGCAGGGTGCAACATTTTATCATCATCAAGGAGAAGTCGTGTTTGACGGCAACAGAGACCATTGTTATTTGTACATATCAGATGATAGTAAGGACAAAAATCATTTCTATGACCTGAGTGTTAATAAACCAGCTGGCGATTTGCGTAGCACAACCACAGATATTACAGTGGAAAATAATCTACGTGTGGTCAATGGAATGCTTTATCAAAATCAAACAATGTATGTTGGTGGAGATATGGCTGCTCTGTCAGGAACATTTGCAGCTGCTGGTACATATTATTTAAACAAACCTTCTGGTAGCTCTAATCTTCAGTTAAACGGCTCGGTGCTCAACAATTTGACAATAAATTCAGGGGCTACTTATTATCTTCAGGATGATTTGTTAATGAATGGACAATTTAACCTAATTGCTGGCACGTTTGACGCTAATGGCAAACTCGTTAGAATGGGCAATTATGGTGAAGCTAACCAAATTTCAGGTGTTTATAAACTCGGTGCTGGCGGTATCCTTCAGTTGCCAAATTTTGGCTCACTGAAAATAAATTCTGGCGGTGAGATATGGGTTGTCGGTGATTATAATAACATTGCAACAGTTACTCATTATACTGGGCGTTATTACTTTAGCGTGGAGAATGGCGGTAAAATATTTGCCCGCAATTATCTGTTCGAATACATGTCCGAAAATGGTATTTATATCAAACAAGGTGCTACGATTGACCCAGGCTATAACTTTAGCTATGGTACTTTTACAAATATTGCAAGCGGCGGTACGGCTCTGAGAATAGAGAATAACCAGGCTTTTACCGAAGCTAATGGCAATCCTATTCAGGAAGTTTCTTTCACAGGTAACCCAGGCGGTGGTGCTTCCAATGTTACAAAAACCTTGTCAGCAGCTGGTCAAATAGATTTTAAAAACTTTTCAGGAGATTTTGCAGGCGAAGAATTTGACAATGACCCAGATAGCTTAATCAATTGGATAACGCCGCCGTATATTACCTGGACAGGGAATATTGACAATGATTGGTTTAAATCTGGCAACTGGCATGCAAATTATGGTGCGCAGAGAATACCACAAAGCTCTGATATTGTGATTATTCCACAAGCGACAAATCAGCCTATTATTGACCATGACGGTGCAGTGGCAAAGAATATTACTGTTGAAGATGACGCTATTCTTACTCTCAATTCCTCGGCTGCTACTGATACAACTCTTACTGTTTACGGAGATGTAAATATCAATGGATCAATTATTATGAATTCGGGAAATGATACTCTTGCAGTCCAGGGAAATTGGTATAATAGTGGCATGTTCTTGCCTGGTAATGGTACTGTCATTTTTAATTCGCAGGCGGGTACTCAGTCGATAAATAATGGTACGGATAATTTCTACAACCTTGTTATTAATACAGTTGAGAGCGCTAAATTAATGAGTAATATAACGGTTAGTGGCAGCCTGACCATTAAGAGTGGTTCTCTGGATATGGTTAGTTCATACAGAATTTTGACCGTAAAAGGAGATTTCAACAATTATGGACAATTTTATCATCGTAATGGCAAATTAGTTTTAGCAGGCTCTGCGGCAGAGCAAGTCTTTAATCCAGGCTCGTCAGAATTTTACAACATAGACATTTCTGCTCTTTCTTCTACTGTGGTTAAGCTTACGTCAAATAATTTGTCCCTGGCACACAACATGAATGTTAATTCTGGTACATTTTCTCTAAATAGTATGGTGTTTAACATGGGCGATGGCACTGGCACAGATGTACTTTATATCAATAATGGTGGCACTTTGCTGGTCAATGATAATGCAGAGCTCAATATGGCAAATGATGCTACAGTTGAAGTCAATGACGGTGGTACGATAAAGCTCATTGGCACTGACGTTGACAACCCAGCTTATGTGCAAGCCCAGTCAGGAACCTTCAATTTTAATGTCAATAGCGGCGGTACAATTGCTGCTAAATATTATGATGTTAAGAATACTAATGCTAATGGATTTCATATAAAAGCTGGTGCTACAATAGACGGAACATATAATTTTTCTTATGGTGTCTGGCGGGACGGTACCTCACCAGGTCAATATCTGTGGCTGGAAAATGACTTTTCAGATTTTACAGTACAGAAAGTTTATTTCCACGAAGGTGCATCCGTCAATGTCAAAAGGCTTTCTGGCAGCGGCGTTATTACATTTGAAGACGCACAGGGCTTGCTTGCTGGTGCAGACTACGAAGATGATGATCCAGCGCACGGTGAATCCACTGGACTTATTCGCTGGACTTATTCACATCCACAATATGTCTGGACAGGTAATTCAAGTACTGATTGGCATACTGCCGATAACTGGGACGTGCCCACTTCTGTTGACCCTTCTGGTCATGCTGTTCCAGATGCCAATGGTATAGCCAAAATTCCTGACGTATCTGGTGGCTCTGGCAATTTCCCAGTGATTTCAGCAGATAATGCAGTTTGTTATAATTTAGTTATAAACAACGGCGGAAGGCTTACAATCCAAAGCGATAAAAATCTGGATGTTACTAACAGCGTTACTGTCTACAGCGGAGGCACACTGACCGTTACGAGCGGCTCTAATACAACAATTAATGTCGGCGACACCTGGCTCATCTCTGGTACTTTCAACAATGGGCAGAGCTCTACTGTTGTCTTCGATGCATCGAGTGGTAAATTACTCACTATCACTGGACAGAGTCAGTTTTATAATTTGGAAATCAATTCCACTGGAAACGCAGAATATTACACAGGCGGTCCCCTGCATATTCAGAATGATTTTACAATAACTTCTGGTAAATTCACAATTAATAGTCAGACAGATACTGTTTACGTCGGAGGCGATTTCTCTAACGCATCAACCTTTAATAATGGTAGCAGCATTGTTGTGCTAAATGGAGCTGATCAAAATATTAGTATGACAGGAACTGGCAATTTTTATAAACTTACCTGCCAGGGCTCAGGTACAAAATCTCTTACTTCTGACGTAACAGTTGAGAACGACTTACAAATAAGTGAAAATACTACATTGGCTTGTGCAGCAAATACATTGACAATCAAAGGAGACTGGGTTAATAGAGGAACCTTTGACCCAGGCACAGGTACAGTAGCCTTCAATGGAAATTCTTCGCAATTAATTGATAATTACAATACTGAAACATTTTATAATCTCACGATTAACAACACGGCTACGACTTTTCCTCAGATTATGCTTTATGGAAATGTTGATGTTAATGGATCTAATTTGACAATGACCGACGGAGTGATTGAGACAAGCGATACCAAAATGTTGACCTTAGGCAGCAATGTTTCTCTCACAGGGGGAAACACATCCGCCAGTTACATCAATGGTCCTGTAACCAAGAAAGGTAGTGCTGATTTTACCTTCCCAATCGGGGATAGAACAAAATTCGCAAGATTGGGTATCTCGGGCATGACTGCTACAGGTACTTTCGTGGCTCAGTATCATGAACAAGCTTACTCAGATCTGGCAAACTTAGGTTCTGGAATCGACCACGTTAGTGGCTATGAATACTGGACTCTCCAGCGTACCGCAGGTACAGCTACGCCTAAGGTTACACTTTACTGGGAAGATGGCTCTCAATCAGGCATTGATAACCTTTCTACTCTGACCGTTGCTCTTTACACTGGCGGGCAATGGGAAGACCAGGGTAATGGTAGCACCACAGGAGACAATTCTCAGGGAACGATTACGTCTAATAATAATCTATCTTCCTTTGGTCCAATAACTTTTGCATCAACTAATGAAGATAATCCACT
>JALWCU010000007.1 GCA_027015275.1 Bacteroidales bacterium
TATCTGATAGACCTGGTCAAAAAAGGAAAAATTTCAATGGATAGAATAAACACTTCTGTTCGCAGAATCCTAAAAGTTAAATACGAACTTGGGCTCTTTGACAATCCCGTAACTTATGCCAAAGATTATCCGCTTTTTGCCTCAGAGCAGCACAAAAAATTAGCTCTTCAAGGTGCAAGAGAATCAATTACTTTGCTCAAAAACAATGGAAATATTCTGCCTTTGAGAAAAGACGTCAGAGTGCTGGTCTGTGGACCCAATGCTAACTCCATGCGTCCCATGAATGGCGGCTGGACTTACACCTGGCAAGGCGAAGTTACGGACCTATTCGCTAACAATTACAATACTTTTCTCGAAGCCATTGAGAAAAAAATCGGCAAGCAAAACGTGGTTTATGTCCCTGGCGTGCTGTACAAAATGCACGGCAAATATTATCAGGACACAGCCGTAAACATCGACGCTGCTGTCAGAGCCGCAAAAAATGTTGACTATATCCTGCTATTCCTCGGCGAAAACAGCTATACAGAAACTCCTGGCGATTTGGTTGACATGTACATTTCAGAAAATCAAACACGGCTAGCACTGGCATTGGCAAAGACCGGTAAACCAATTATTCTGATACTGAACGAAGGTCGTCCCAGACTCATCTCAAAATTTGAAAAATACATGAATGCTGTGGTCCAAACATACTTGCCAGGCAACTTTGGTGGCGATGCTCTCTCTGACATACTCTTTGGCGACATCAATCCCAGCGGAAAGCTCCCATATTCTTATCCCAAATATCCGAATTCTTTGGCAACTTATGACTATAAGCCAGCCGAATACAAAGACACTAATAATCCGCAGAACTACAGTGATGTCCAGTTTCAATACCAGTTTGGCACAGGTCTGAGCTACACAACTTTCGAATATTCTTCTCTTAGTGTAAGTCCGACAGAATTTGCTCCTCGGGACACTCTGACAGTGCAGGTTACAGTGAAAAATACGGGTAGGCGTTCGGGCAAAGAAGTGGTTATGCTCTTTGCATCAGACCTTTATGCAAGTGTAACTCCAGACAACAAGCGTTTGATTAGGTTCAAGAAAATCTTTTTAGAGCCAGGACAAAGCAAGGTCGTCAAGTTCAAAATAACGGCTCGGGACCTATCGTTTATAAATAGGCTCAATGAACGCGTAGCCGAAGCAGGGGACTTTATCTTCAAAATCAATAATTTGTCGCAAAAAATTCATTTAACTCGAGACGTACAATTCTCTCCGCCAGGGAAAATTAGACTGTAGAAACTTCACGATTTATGCTGCGTATAGGCCTGTGCCTATACGCAGCTTTTTTTGCTTCGCAAAAAGCTTCGCATTGCCGTACGATGCTAATCAGAGACCATCCCTGCCTGGATTATTCCATAAAACCACTTCATTGCATTGGGGGCTAACAAGATATTCTCTCTGCCGGAATTTTTTTGTTACAAGTCCGTAAGGACGATTCTCTTGTAAAATCACGACGGTAGTCGTGGGCATAAACCGAGCTAAAGCGATACAAGTCCATAAGGACGATCTATAAAAAACATCAGATCCGATAAAATTTTCAATACATTCAACGAATTGCAAGACATCAATGGTGATATCAACAGAATTGCACAAATTCAAAATCATTTTTAAAACAACAGAAGACAAACTTATTCCTTCATAAAATACAATTTGGAAAATTTTTATTTTCGCTTTTTCTTATTTTTATCCTAAAAAATGATCAATAAAACCGTTTGGCTTTTAGCTACTTTTGCATTTTTCCTTTTTGGCTGTCCGACGCCACCAGACAAGACACTGATAGCAGAATATCCACTCTCCGACACAATAGCAAGCCTGGTTCCATACCAGCCACAAGAAAAAATCATTTTTCTGAGTGATAGCGGGCAGAGACTGGTATTTAAAGTCCAAAGAAAACGGGAATGGGTCGAAAAAAACTTGTATGACAACTGTGGACTCGCTCCTGCCAGAAATATTGAATACATTCGTTATGAATATGACCAAACAAATTTAGTTTCTTCATATCCTGCGGTAAACATTGAGATAACTCTTTATCCTAAGGGGCTGTATTACGACAGTTTAGCCGTTATGCATGTTAAAATAAACACTATCTATTCATGGCAGCTACTCTACGACACTGACTTTGTGGAAAACGAGAACACAACCTTGTATGATTCTATCATTTTCTGGGGAAACACGTTTCACCACGTCGTCGAGAGTGAAATCTCTAATACGTGGCTTGACTCTTCGGCAGTTTATTTTGATAAAATCTTTTACAACAAAACTTGGGGAATAATAAACCTAAAAATGACTGACAATGAAGAATTTATCCTTGATAGGTGAAATAATTATTCTTTTCATGGCAATCTACCTGTCTTCTTGCTGCAAAAGTGATTTTCATGGTGATTATTTGTTCGATGACCTGGCACGGCAATACCTATTGGACACAACCAGCACCTTCACAATGATTGACAATCTGGGCTTTAAAGAAAGCTTTGTTGATCAGAGCCAAAGTAGCGCTTACAGTTTTTATCAAGGCGGGGACTTGGACAGGTGCGGCGTGCAGTTTAGAATGCAGATGTTTTATATAGATTATTTTTCAACCATAAATAGATATTCATTTTCCTACTCTGTAGATGCACCGTTAGACAACGAAGGACCTAAAGTAATGATTAACTGGAATGATGATTATTACTTGGACTTTTACCCACAGACAGGTGAAATAATCAGTGGAGAAAACTACCAAGCACACATAGAACAAGTTGATAGCATGCAAGTCCGCGGAAAAATCTATCACAATATTCTGAAAATCATATTCTGGAACGACAAGCAGACTTGGACTCTGTATATTGCACGACCCGAAGGACTGATAAAGTTCATACGACCAGACGGAATATACACCGAGAGACTGTAAATTTGTTCAATAAGTTTTACAATTCTCAAAATATAAAACTCCTCGCAAACATTGAGTTTGCGAGGAGTTTTTAATAGAATTAAAATTTACCGTTTAATGTCCCGCTGGCTGCGGCACACCCTGTTGTCCACGCTTCTGCAACATCATGCGTCCATAAGCTTCCATCAAAGGCTGCTTGATATATTGCACAACCTTTTTGCGTCCATATTGTTCTGCTATCACAGAGATGTTCTGCAAAACAGAAACAGCTATCTGTGGTTCGCTTCCCAAATTCTTAGCTTTTTCGCCTGTGAACTGGTTAAAGTAGTTAAGTTCCTCAAGATAGTTCTTAGCCGTGAGCAGAGCAACACTATCGCCTACCGTGGTGTCACCAATATTGTAGTAATCTTGAATAATCGGTATCATGAAATAATTAAAAGCTATCTGATTATCAGGTAGTTCTCTGATACATTTATCCAGCACAGCTTTTGCACTATCACGCTTGCCTTCCTGATAAAGAGCAGCAGCCGTACGGTGGAACAATCCTCTGATATTCATCACTGCTACAGTACGCTCCACATAATGACTTACGTTAAACTTCGGATCTTTTATATTTCCGTATCTAAATACGTGCATTACTTTATTGTACAAGGAATCGCCAATAACACTACCGAGGAAGCCTTGCGGTACATTAGCCTTGTATGGCACTAACCGATATGCAAAACCTTCCAGACGGAAATAATCAGTCAATCCCATGTAATTCTCAACACCCATGCTCGTGGCAAAATAAATCGGACGGTCCCAATGGAAATTGGCCAGGATATCCAATACTGCCACATTGTTCTTGAGTAGATAATTCTTCGGAAGCGTGAAAGTTACCTTACTGACAATCTTGTCCGCATACTGCGGCAGCACTGTGCCGTTTTCCAAAACTTTCTGTTTATCAACTGGTATGAGAATTTTCTTCGTTGGGCAGAAATCAAATTTGTCCCCACCTTGTACCTGAACCTTTGTTATTGGATCGTCTGAACCGATAAAATTAACAACTGCATCTACTGGTGCATAAGCATCTGCTATCTTTGCCATCAGGTTATCACTATATTTCTTCAGGTCCTTAATTGCCTTAGCATCTACATCGTATTTCTTGATATTTTCGCTTTGGCTCAGTGCATTTATAAAACTAAAGACCTTAAGCACAGGCAATTGATAAAACTGCGCAGAATCATTTAGTATCTGCCATGTCTTGGGGTCTACTTTTGGCAGTGATGATTTACCGACTATATCGAGCAGCTGCAAATGAAGCTTCTCATAATCCTGACCAAATAAGTCTTTGTTAGCATCAAATTTCTCTTGAAGCAAGAACTGATTCTGCTCATAAATTGGCACATAATCCCTCTTGCCTTCGATATATTTATTCTGAGCAATGGACATTGGCGCTGGATCTGAGTCATAAGCCTTGCGCCGTATCTGCTTAATATACCAGTCAGTACTTAATAAACTCAAATTAACTACACGGACATCCGTGCGTACCCCCTCTACTTCCTGCTCATACCACAGCGGGAAAGTATCATTATCACCAAAAGTAAAGAGAATGGCATGGGGCGCACAGCTCATCAAATAGTCATAAGCAAAGTCACGTGTATGATAACGATGCGAACGGTCATGGTCGTTCCAATCCTGGAAGCCCATTTCAATAGGAATGCCAATTGTCAGAATAAGAGCAAGAATTGCGCTGAGACTTTCGCCTTTAAGCAGTTTCTTGAGCCATTCGTAGATAGCCAACACGCCTAAGCCTATCCACATAGCAAAGGCATAGAACGAACCAGCATAAGCATAATCACGCTCTCTGGGCTGGAACGGGGTCTGATTCAGATAAATAACAATAGCCACCCCTGTCATGAGGAAAAATGTCATTATTGCCCAGAAATATTCCTGATTTCTATAGGAATAGTACAAGCCAATCAGTCCAAGGAGCAACGGCAGCATATAAAACTTATTTCGCGACCTACGATGCACCCATTTCTCTGGCAAATTGCTCTGAGGTCCGAGACGTGCCTGATCAAGGAACTTTATACCAGATATCCAATTACCGTGAATCAAGTCCCCGAATCCCTGAATATCATTCTGCTTGCCAGCAAAATTCCACATGAAATAACGAAAATACATCCAGCCCAACTGATAAGTGAAAAAGAAGCGCAAATTATTCACAAAGTTGGGCTGTTGACCTGGCTTTACGCCTCCCCATTCTTTATATGCCTGGATATGATCGGGTTGATTACTAAACATACGTGGGAAAAACGTGCAACGCTTGGGATCATATTCATATTTAGGATTTGTTCGCTTGGTCTTGACATACTTACCATTTTCTTGTACATAAGTATATCTATCTTTTCTTCCAACAACTTGTGCATCATAATATTGCCCATATAAAAGGGGCCTATCGCCATACTGCTCACGGTTTAGATAAGCCATGAGAGCAAATGGGTTCTCTGGATCATTCTCATCAATAGGCGGATTGGCAGCCGAACGAATTGGTATAACTGCAAATGACAGGTAACCGAAGAACATCAAGGCTATAGCAACAAAGACATTATGCCAAACATATCTCTGCTTTTTATAAAAGTAATATGCCAGGCCTATCAACACGGCAAAAAGCAAAACAACGTAAAAAATCATTCCTGTATCATAAGGTAGTCCAAAACTATTTACAAACAACAATTCAAATACAGAGCTCAAACCTATTGCTTTTTCCACAATTCCATATAATACAAAGCCCAGCGTAGCTAAAGAAATTAGCAAAGCTATTATAACTCCTTTAACAGTGGGTTTATACAGACGGAAATATATAATCAGTCCAATAGCAGGAATAACAAGCAAATTCAACAAGTGAACACCTATTGACAATCCCATTAAGTAAGCTATCAACAAAAGGAATCTCCATGATTTGGGATCATCTGCATTCTCCTCCCATTTTATGGCAAGCCAGAAAACCAGACCTGTAAACATCGATGAAGTTGCATACACCTCCGCCTCTACCGCCGAAAACCAGAACGTATCTGACCATGTATAAGCCAAAGCTCCGACGATTCCACTGGACAGAACAGCTATCATTTGCCCCATAGAGAGCTCATCACGCTTTGAAATAGCCAATACTATCTTTCGAGCCATATAAGTTATTGACCAGAAAAGAAATAAAATGGTAAAGGCACTCATCAAAGCCGAAAATGAGTTCATCATCTTTGCTACCTTTGTTACATCATGACCAGCAAGAAGAGAAAACAACTTCTGCATCATCATGAACAAAGGAGCTCCTGGAGGATGCCCTACTTCAAACTTATATGATGTAGCTATAAACTCTCCACAATCCCATAAACTCGCTGTTGGTTCGATTGTCGATAAATAAGTAAACGCAGCCACAGCAAAAATCAACCATCCTACAATCCTGTTGTAAAGCTTGAACTTTTTCATTTTTTTATTTTTAAAAAATTAGTTTATTTACCCAACAATTTTCAAAACTAAGCAAAAATATAACTCAAAAAGAAAAAATTAAAAAAATCATTCAACTTTTTATAAAAAAACAGCTAATCAAACAAACATAAAAGCATCCTGACATGGAAAAAATAGAAATATTTCAAAACACAGAAATAGCCTTTAAATGGCGTAATGACAAAGAGCTAAGGAGAGCATATTTCCTGATGAAGAGCATTAGTAAGCCCTGGCTCGTAAATATTGGTAAACATCTGTCAAATCTGGCAATTGCTATTCATTTTCCAATCAACTGGATTGTCAAGCCCACTATATACAGCCATTTTGTGGGTGGTGAAACAATAGAAGAATGTATGCCACTGGTAAGAACTCTCGAGAAATATAACGTCAAGGCTGTTTTGGATTATTCTGTCGAAGGTAGTGAGGACGAAAAAAAAATACAACAAGCTCTGGACGAGACGCTCAAGACTATATACAATGCAGCCAAAGACCCTAATATCCCATTTGCAGTTTTTAAACCATCTGCCTTTGGCATCCCCAGGGTGCTGACCAAAGCATCACAAGGCGTCGAGCTGAACGAGTGGGAGAAAAAGCAAGTAGAAAATTTTCGCCAACGAGTATATACTCTCTGCAAAACAGCTTATGAAAACAACATTCCTATCATGATAGATGCAGAAGAATATGCTTACCAAAAAATCGTTGATGAGGTTATTTACGACATGATGGTACAGTTTAACAAAGAAAGAGCTATTGTCTATAACACATTGCAAATGTATCGCCGCGACCGCCTCGACTATTTAAAATTCCTGTATGAACAAGCCCAAAAAGACAAAATCAAGGTCGGTATCAAGTTTGTCCGCGGGGCATATCTGGAAATGGAACGTGAAAGAGCAAAACAAATGGGATATCCAGACCCTATACATCCTACGAAAGAAGACACTGATAGAGCTTACAATGCAGCCTTAGAATTTTCCGTCGAACACATTGATACTATTGCTGTTTTCAATGCTACACACAATGAATATAGTGCTTATCTATTCAAAGAACTCATGGACAAGAAAGGTCTGGCCAAAGATGACCCACGGTGTTACTTTGCCCAGCTATACGGCATGAGCGATCACATCACTTTCAATATTGCACAACTCGGATATAATGCTGCAAAATACATCCCCTATGGCCCAGTGCGTCAAGTGCTGCCATATCTAATTCGTCGTACCGAAGAGAATACATCTGTTGCTGGCCAGACTCCCAGAGAGTTACGCTTGATAGAGCAAGAATTTAAACGCAGAAAAGCCTCTAAAAAATAAATTTTTATTATTATTGCATTTGTGCCGCAAAACAAAAAGGGCGCCTTTCCTTGCGCCCTTTTTTAACGCCAAATTATATGATTGGGACAGCTATTTACTGGTGTTTAATTAAGCTATACAAATTTGCTATACTTGTTGCCTCTGCATTTAATTCAAAAGCTAAACTTTGGTTAAAAGGCAGAGAAAAGCTTTTTGACCATATACAATTGCAGATCAATAACTCCAATGAGAAGAGAATCTGGTTTCATTGTGCCTCGCTTGGGGAATTTGAACAAGCACGTCCTGTGATAGAGGCCTTCAAAGAAAAATTTCCACAATACAAAATAATTCTGACATTCTTTTCTCCATCTGGATATGAAGTACGAAAAAATTATAACTTAGCAGACTGGGTATTTTATCTGCCTCTGGATACACCACGCAATGCTCGCAGGCTGGTGGACCTGTTTAACCCTACCATTGCTTTATTTGCTAAATATGATTTATGGTATTTTATTCTGCGGCAGCTCCATCGTCGTCAAGTAAAAATTGTGTTGTTCTCAGCAATTTTCAGACAAGAACAATTGTTTTTCAATAAAATAATTGGCTTGTGGTACAAACGGCTTTTATTCTTTTTCGACAAGATCTTTGTTCAGGATAAAAATTCTTATTATTTACTCAGAAACATTGGAATCAAGGATGTCGATATTGCAGGAGATACACGTTTCGACCGTGTAGTCAAAATAGCACAAAAATTCACTCCATTGCCTCATATTGAGCCCTACATTACAGACAAAACAATCGTAGCTGGGAGTACCTGGGAAGAAGATGATAAAATCTTGGCCCAATATATCAATGGCAATCCAGCTGCAACCTTGGTCATTGCCCCACACGAAGTTACACATAAATCTCTGCATAGACTAACAAAGCTTTTCAAAGGCAAATATGCACTTTATACTGACCTTGCTCAAGGCAAGAAGCCATCCACAAAGCCGCAGGTCATAATTATTAACACAATAGGTCTGCTGTCAAAACTTTACCATTATGCTACTATTACTTATGTTGGCGGCGGCTTTGGCCACGGAATACACAATCTACTCGAAGCTGTAGTATATGGCAAACCTGTTATCTTTGGGCCTAATCATAGTAAATTTAAGGAAGCCATTGATCTGATAGACATTGAAGTTGGTTTCTGTATTAAAAATTTCGACGAAGCGAAAAAAGTTTTGGATACATTACTTAATGACGGTCAAACACTTAAAGAATTATCACACAGAGCGTTACGATACATTTATAATAACACAGGAGCTACAGACAAAATACTTAATTGGATAGAGAGAAATATCTAATCTTTTATCTCTACATTCCTCAGATGTGCAAAGTCAATCTCAAAACCTATGACTAAAATATCATCCACCTGCTCATTATCCAACATCCACAAGTCCAGCTCATCTCTGAGCTGGTCTATCTGCTGGCTCATCTCTATATCCTGAATCTCGAGTAATAAATTCTTAAACTTAGTTCTCTTGTAACGCTTGTTTTCCGGCCCACCAAATTGATCAATAAATCCATCAGAATATAAATAAAATCTATCATAGTCAAAGATATCAAACGTTTCTAAATTAAAGGGAATGCTATTTAACTCCTGAATTCCTATTGGCATACGATCCCCACGAATCTCAATGAGCATGTCTTTCTGACGAATAATATTCAAGGAAATATTAGCGCCCGAGAAAAATAATCGTTTAATCTCAAGGTCTATAATACCAAACCCTATATCCATCCCATCCTTTATATCCCTCGAAAGAATATTCTGATGCAATGCCCTGAGCACAGAAGAGCGCAAAGTCTCTAAAACCTTATTGGGCAAAAGAGCCTGTTCATTCTTATCTATTGCATCTTTGAGTAACGTGAGTCCCAGTACACTCATAAAAGCTCCAGGCACACCATGTCCAGTAGCATCACCTAAAGCAAAAATGACCCACTGCTCTTTTTTACCAAAATAATAGAAATCACCTGAAACTATCTCTTTGGGCAAATAAAAGATAAATCCCTGTGGGAATAATTTATAAAATGTCTCGTCAGGTAATAATGCCTTCTGAAGACGCTTGGCATATTCCAGCCCAGAAAGCATTTCTTGATGATGATATTCCAAATCCTTTCGACTCTCAAGCAATTCTTGATTTACTTTTGTTAAGACCTGTGTCTGTGCTTCCAGCTTGTCTCTTTGCTGTTTAATCTCTTTTTCTGCCCTCTTTAATTCTGTTATATCCATGTCTAAAACAACAAAACGATAAATCTTACCAGTTTCATCTCGCACGCCGGTAATAGTCGTCTGATACCACAAGTCTTGCCCAGTTTCCGAAATTATCTCATGTGTTGTATATGTTACTGATTTAAATTTGGGATCGAATTTCAACAATCGTTCAAATACATCAGGACGTATGGTCTTTATTGCCTTAGGAATTATTGCATTGTGTACTTTCTTGAATTTATGTTTAAAAAGATTCGCAAAACCCTTATTCCACCATTCTATTCTACCTCTGTCATCAAGGATCAACACAGCATTATTCGTATATTGCGCTACCAAGGACAGCTGTTTTAATTCCAGATTAGTAAGTCTGAGCCTCTCATTCTGAGCTTCCAATTCTTCTTTGCTGGAATTGAGCTCTTCGGTCATACGGGCAAGCATATCATTATTTTGTTCCAGAATCTTATTCTTTATCTCCAGTTCCTTTGTCCTTTTCTTTACAAGTTTTTCCAATCTTTTAGTCAGCATCTCCTGACGCCTTATTCCCAATTTCACTGCAATATAAACCAACAAAACTATGGCTATAACATAAAAGACTAATGCTCTTAGACTCAGTAAAAATGGAGGCTTTACCCTAAAAATTACTCTCTCACTATAGACTTTTCCTGTAGCATTTGACTTAATCTTGACATACAAAATATACTTACCAGGGAAAAGACTATTAAAATTTATCTTGTCAGAAGGCGACCACTTAGACCAAGACTTGGAATATCCTTTGAGAAAATATGAATACAAAGCACTATTAGGCAGAGAATTCAATAATCCAAAACTAAATGTAACAGGGACTGAATATGGCAAATGTACTTTAACTATATATGCACCATCTTTATATTCAAAAATAGGCTGTGTTATTAGTCCATAAAAAACAAAATCACCTATCTGGACTGACGATAAAACAGGCTCTTCTACAACGTTTGCCCGCTCTGATGACATAATTTTACAATTAACAAAAACCAGCTCAAATGATTTATTATAAATCAAATAATCTCCATAACTACTCAGATTATCAGGGGACTTCCATGTTTTACTAATCAATGGTATCCTACAAAGGGAATCTTTCTGTTCATAAAAAACATATAAATATTTATCAGTCAACAATTTAACATCATCTTTGTCGGCTAAAAAATCAATAAAATCATCACCTGTTTTGGCCATCGCCTGGTTCAGCCCCAAATCGTATGGCAAGAGACTCGTTTTACTATAATCAACTTTATATAACCTATTATCCGAAAGAACCACAAAAATGCTGTCCTTTATAATGTGAAGTTTACTATTTATTGATGTTGAATTAATTGTCTCCACCGACAAAGTCTTATTTTTATAATTAATAACAAGCCTGTCTAACCTTTTACTATTTAACGTGATACCCAGAATATTATCTTTGTTATCTACTTCAATATCAGAATATATCTGCGGAAGAGGTAAAGCCATTAATTTCTTTATCATTCGCAAAGATTTAGATAGCCTAAATACATACAACGTATCAAAAGAAAGTGCATAAAAGCGGTATGGGTCAACATGTGACTGCTTGATAGAATATAAGCTGTAATATTTACCAAGAGTAAATAGCTGCATGTTCTCATTAATAAGGAATAACTTACGCAAAGAGCCTGCTATTAATGCTTGCTCACCATTGGGTAGCTTTATCAAATCAAAAGAATTACGGTAAAACAAAGCCTTATCATCCAACAGTGTAAAATGATGTGAATCATTGACTAAATCTGAGACAAATAAGCCTTGGTTTGTCCCAATAAACAAATGATTTCCCCATATTTTATAATCTACTATATTTCCTCTAAAACCCGTCGATTCATCATAATAACGAAATGGATAAAAATAAAGCACGAAATTAAAAAACCTACTGGTAGCTAAATAAATCACATTATTATTCCTGCCAACCTTTACTCTATTAATCTGATCAGAACTAAGTCCATAATTGACTGTGAGATGATCAACTAACTTACCATTCCTGGTTAACAACACAAGACCATTTCTCAATGTTCCAATAGCTATTAGAGTGTCATTCAAATAGCAGCCTGTATAAACTTGTGCATCTTTTAGTTCCTTGTAAGCATCGGAATACAAACGCTCTATATCGCCAGAAAGTTCATTATACCTATATATGCCTCCCTCCTTAGTAAAAAACAAAAAAATCCCAGGACTGGCACCTGGCAAGAATACCCGAATACTCTCGTGATTATACTTGCTATTGCCTGCCAATTTAACGAACCTTTCGTCTCTGACCATGCCTATACCGGATGAATCATCCACAACATAAAGCTGTCCATTAACATAAAAACCTCTGTTTGGTTTAAAATCACCATATATTTCTATTTTCTTAACACTCTTATAATTATATAAATACAAAGATCGTTTGTTTACGAAAAAATAAACTCCTTCGTGCGTAGGAATTATATACCATACATTCTTTATCTTCTCAGGAACAAATACAGACAAACGTTTATACAAATACATATTAAAGCTCCCATCAAATGCCAAATATCCAAAAGACGTATAACTACCCAGATAAACACGCTTTGTTATCGAATCATAAGCTACACTCATAAAATTACCCTTGACCTTTATATCAGACCACTCATTGCCCTCATAAAATAGAACCCCATCAGAGGTAACTGCGACGATCATCCCATTAGGTAGGAAAGTAAAATCATTAACATCAGCCGATAAATTTCGGCTTGACGGATCAAAAAAGTTAATTACGTATGGATAACCTATATTTTGACCAAAAATTACACTCGGCGAAATCGATAGAAAAAAAGCTATTAATACCACTTTTATTTTCCTATTAATTCTCATATCTTTGCCTGTTCGTAGAATGAATAAAAATAACTAATTTATACTACAATAAAAAAATTAAAAATTACGATGCTTATTTCTGTTATAGCTTATGATAAATCTCCAATTTTTCTCGAAGGTCTCAGAAACATAATTAGTCAATTCCCTGATTTTCAACTATTACAAACTTTTACAGACTTCGACGATCTTATCGATTTCCTGAGCAAAAATAATGCAAATATAATTATTACTGACATCGAGATAAAAAGAAGTGGACCAGATGCCATAAAATTCTTACATAATAAATTCCCACACATAAAAATATTAATACTTACAAACCGCATAAAAGAGGTTGAGATTTTCTCTTCCCTCAAAGCCGGCGCAACAGCCTTCATAGACAAAAAGACTACTGACGCCAAACAGCTGCATCAAGCACTCAAAGCTACTTCAGAATCAGAAGAATTTTTTAGTGAACCAGTGGCAAACCTTATCATTCAAAACTACGTTAAAAATATTCGTCAGGGTGAAGAGATTTCTGAGAAAAAACCTCGTAACCTAACACGCAGGGAAATACAAATACTAAAACTCATCTCAGAGGGCCTCACAAATAAACAAATAGCTGACGGTCTGTTTATATCTGTCAGAACAGTCGAAACACACAAAAACAACATCATGCAAAAGCTTGGGCTCAAAAACACAGCCGAGCTCATAAAATTTGCAATCAGACATGGTTACGTAAAACTCTAAAAAACAGAAGAATATGAAAAAAGCAATATTAATAATTTTAGACGGCTGGGGACTTGGCGATGGCTCCAAAGCTGACGCTATATCCCAGGGGGAAACTCCATATTTCGATTACCTACGAAAAACTTACCCTAATTCCCAGCTCATTCCTTACGGTGAAGCCGTGGGATTACCAGAAGGAGTAATGGGCAATTCAGAAGTAGGACACATGAACATTGGCGCTGGCCGCGTTGTTTATCAAGATCTGGTCAGAATTAATAAAGCTATCGAGACAGGTGAGCTGGAGAAAAATCAAGTCCTTGTCGATGCACTCAATTATGCAAAAGAAAACGATAAAGCCCTGCACCTATTAGGTCTCGTTTCAGATGGCGGTGTCCATTCAATGAATACACATCTCTACGCTTTATGCCAGATTGTCAAAAAATTCGGTCTGAAAAAAGTCTTTATCCATGCTCTCACCGACGGACGCGATAGAGACCCTCACAGCGGATACGGTTATATCAAAGAACTTATGGAACACATCCAAGGCACACCCTGCCAGATTGCCACAATAACAGGACGATATTACACAATGGACCGCGACAAACGCTGGGAAAGGATAAAAATCGGTTATGACGCCATGGTCTATGGCAAAGGACACAAAACTACTGACCTTCTGCAAGCTATAAAAGACTCTTATGACCAGGATATTACTGATGAATTTATCAAACCTATCATCCATACCGATGACAATGGCAATCCATTGGGCACTGTCAAGCCAGGAGATGTTTTCTTCTGCTTTAACTTCCGTACCGATCGTCTGCGCCAGATAACATACGCTCTAACACAAGAAGACATGCCTGAGAACGGAATGACTACTATTCCGCTCTATTACCTGACAATGACTAGCTACGACGAAAGCTTCAAGAATCTGCATATCGTATTCGACAAATTAGCATTAACAAACACAATGGGCGAATGGGTCTCAAAACAAGGGCTCAAGCAACTTCGTATAGCTGAGACAGAAAAATATGCCCATGTCACATTTTTCTTTAATGGCGGTAGAGAAGAACCGTTCGAAGGCGAAGACCGCATCCTTGTGCCTTCACCCAAAGTAGCTACCTACGACCTTAAACCAGAAATGAGTGCTTATGAAGTAAAAGACAAACTTGTCCAGGCCATAAAATCACAGAAATATGACTTTATCGTGGTAAACTTCGCCAACGGTGATATGGTAGGGCACACAGGAGTCTATGATGCCATTCTCAAAGCAGTCAATGCCGTGGACAACTGCGTCCATGATGTTGTAGAAACTGCTAAAGAAAACGGATATGCCGGACTGCTCATAGCAGACCATGGTAATGCTGACTATGCAATTAATCCAGACGGATCACCAAACACACAACATTCAATGAATCCTGTGCCTTGTATTCTCATCGACGACCAACGCATGAACGTGAAATTACAAGACGGGGTCCTGGCAGATGTAGCGCCTACTTTGTGCAAAATAATGGGTATTAACAAACCCGAGGAAATGACAGGCAAAGAACTTTTCTGATCCTTGCCACGACATCCGAACTCGATAAAAAAAGCACGTTGGGCTCATTGCTCAACGTGCTTTTTATCAACAAGCTGACAAAGCCTAATCAAGGCACCTCTATCGTATTAATAATCCTATTGATTATATCCTCAGTAGTAATATTTTCAGCTTCTGCCTCATAAGTAAGGCCTATACGATGACGCATAACATCATGAACAACGGATTTAATATCGTCTGGCAAAACAAAAGCCCTGTGCTCTATAAAGGCCTTTGCCTTAGCTGCTAATGCCAGATATATACTTGCACGCGGAGAAGCACCATACCGGACATAAGTTGCCAAATCATCCAGACCATAATCTTCAGGCTTTCGAGTGGCAAACACAATGTCCAAAATATAATTCTCAATCTTATCACTCAGATAAATCTTACGTACCGTAGAACGAACTGCTTCTATCTGCTCACCAGAAACTACTACCTTAGGCTCTGGAAACTTTTCTTCCAGATTCAGTCTAATAATCTGCCTTTCTTCCTCACGCTTTGGATAATCAATCAGAACCTTCAGCATAAAACGATCTACCTGTGCCTCTGGCAAAGGATAAGTACCTTCCTGCTCCAACGGATTTTGCGTGGCCATTACCAAAAATGGACGTGGCAAATCATAAGTCCTTTCACCAATCGTTACCTGCTTCTCCTGCATTGCTTCGAGCAAGGCACTTTGTACTTTAGCCGGTGCACGGTTTATTTCGTCAGCCAAAATAAAATTAGCAAATACAGGCCCTTTTTTTACTGCAAATTCCTCGCTCCTCTGACTATAAACCAAAGTACCTATCAAATCTGCTGGCAACAAATCAGGAGTGAATTGAATGCGCGAAAACTGCACATCTACTATCCTTGCCAATGTACGAATAGACAAAGTCTTAGCCAGACCAGGCACACCTTCCAGAAGAATGTGCCCATCTGCTAACAAAGCTATTAATAAGCTGCCAACAAGATGCTTTTGGCCAATAATGACCTTAGACATCTCCATACGTACCAAATCAAGGAAAGCACTTTTTTGCTGTACTTCTTCTGTTATTGCCTTTAACTCACTACCTTCCATCTTACTAGTTTTTTTCTTTATCCCCAAATTTATACAATAACGCAATTGTTCATTACCAATTATAAAAAATTAACATCGCTTATTCACTCTCTACCCTACGCAGAACAAGTTCAAAGTCCAAATTCATATCTGCCATCTTAAAAGGATAAATTAAAACTAATTTCTTTCTGGAAACACTCTTGATATTAAATATTGACTTATCCAATGTAGCAAGACTAATAACCAACTTATTACTATCCTTATCATAAGTCCATTTACCAGTTATACCGCCTAAATCATAGACGCCATTTTCCTTAAAACTCATGGTTATGCCCGAAGGATAATATGCTTCAGGCAGCGCTTCAACTCTCGACTTCTCTCTGGCTACTTCCTTATCCGAAGCTTGATATTTATCTTTGAACTGCTCCAAGTATTTATCCAAATTCTGTACATGAGTCTCTTTTATCTCCCATGTACCTATAATTAACTTCTCTTTGTCCTTTTGACAAGAAGAGGCCAAAAGCAAAAAGGTAAATAAAAAAGCTGCTAATTTATAAGCCTTCATAAATCTTTATTTTTTTATTTTACTGAACTTATAGACAACAACAAATGAAAGAGTGCTGTCTATATCTTGTTTTGCCTTAAGCTCTAATTTTTTTGGCGTTAGTTCCTCGATATCCATTACTGTCTGTGCTTTGGGAAATACAATATAAAGCTTATTGTTCTCTACATACCACTTTGCTGTCTGCTGAGCATCAGGAAGTTTGAGCGTACTATCTGCATTAAATTCAAAAATTTTGCCCTTTGCCTGGGAAGCACTCTTTATCATATCACCCTTAAAATTCTCATAATCAGAATAATAACTTATCATCTGCTTTGTAGAAGCAAGCTGATTCTTGTAGGTCTTGTAATACAATGAGTCGATTGCATTATTCAATCCTCTCTCTTCCATTTTTTTGATAGAATCCTCGACGATCTTTTTAGTCTTTGTAGCGTTGTCCACTGCATATTTGGCAAGCTTGTGGAAAGTTTCCTCTTGATTTTCGTAATAAACCGTGTCTATCTGCCATTGCCCTATTATTAATTTGTCCTTAGGAGATTTCTTGCATGAAGACAAAACAAGTACAAAAACTGTTACCAAACTGAGTACATACATTACTTTTTTCATAAATCTTGGAATTTTAAAGTTTAAAAATTTTATATTTTCAAAATTACAAAACATTTTCTTACGAAAAAATCTATAACAATAATTAATGAATTTTCAGCGATATACCCATATCGAGGTTTATGCCAAAATTCTTGATATAATCAGGCGAAAGGCGATATATATTGTTCATCCCATAATGAAAACGCATCTCTACAAAATATCTAATAAAATCAAAATTTAAAGATACCCCCAAAATTGGTTCTAAACCATAATCATAAAAAGAATAATATTTCCTATCCAACATAACAGAAGATTCACCATCAAAACTGGAGACAGACATTAGATAATCACCAAAGCCACCTATGCCCATATACACTGGGCTATGAATAGTTTTATACATCAGATAAGTACCAAGCTGTGAATAAGATAAAACTTGTATATATGTCGGTTCCAAAAACTTCACTCCCGACTGCTCAAAAGCAAACTCTGCCCTTAGAAATACATTCTTCCATACATGAAAATCCCTGCTAAACTCACTATTAAAGCCTAACATTGGGCCAACTTTTGAACTTAACTGCTTACTTCTATTCTGACTGCTCAAATTCACGCCCATGGATATATTAAAAGACTGGGCCAAAACAGTCAATTGTATAGCCAGGAATATACTTACTATAGATATAAGCTTTTTCATGAATTTTATGTTTTATATTTTTGCTAATAATTCAAATTCTCACAAAAATGATACGCAAAATCTTTTCTCTAAGTTTAATTTTACTTACCACGCTGACAATCAGTGCTAAAACAAAATATTACCGTCTGATTGCAAAAAAAGACCCTGCACATGCCTATACAATAGGCTGGATACAACTCTCTGGTCAGAACGTCATGCTAAAATATGACACACAAGAGAATTTCTCAAAAACTGGCATGCTTAAAAATACTGTAAAAAAAATAAGATTTATTAATTACAAAGGGCTAAAAAACGCGTTTTGCACACTATCTGGACTACAACCGGATACTAAATATGTTATACAAATAATTGATTCAGACAGCAAAAGCCGACTGATGTGGTTCCATACTTTACCAGTGGGCAATAATATACGCTTGTCCATAATCGCGGGAGGCGACTCACGCTCACGTCCTCAAATCAGACAAATGGCTAATCGTATGGTGGCCAAACTACAACCAGATTTAGTCATCTTTGACGGAGATTTCACGGCTGCAAGCACCGAAAAACAATGGCTACAATGGTTCGACGACTGGCAACTGACAATATCTAACGGTCATCTAATACCAATTGTTGTCATACCCGGCAATCATGAGAGAAAACAAGACGTCTGCAAATTCTTTGATCTACTCTCACACCCTCACGGCTTCTACTCATTCAATATCTCGGGAAACTTCATCCATTTCGTCTCACTAAACACTCAGTACACAATCCCTGGACAGCAAACAGACTGGTTTAAACAAGACTTGAAATCACATCAAGATGTTCTCTGGACAATAGTAGCTTATCACAAGCCTATGCGCCCACATTATTCTCACAAAAGAATAGGCGTTGAACAATATAAATATTGGGCACCGATTATATACAAATATCGCGTACCACTTGTCAT
>JALWCU010000008.1 GCA_027015275.1 Bacteroidales bacterium
GAACTATATGTCGAAGAAGTATGGTCCTCATTTTTATATACAGTTGAGAAATAAATATCACAATGAACATATCGAGGATATTGTTACGAATAAATTTGAGAAATATAAGATTTTGGAATATAAACATCATTTAATTCAGCAGACAGACCCAATATTTGAGGATCCTGATGATAGTCATTGGATAGGTTTCAGAAGTCATTTCTTTGCTCCGAAAAAGTATTTTATGGGGCATTATTTTGAGACGTATTGGTTTAACATGGCTGTTATTTGGCTAATGGCTATTTTATTGTATCCGCCGTTGTATTATGAACACTTTCGCAAGTTAATAGATTGGCTTGGCACAATTAAACTAGGAAAACTGTTTGGAAGTTTCAGAAAGAAAGATAAAAGCAAAGAAGAAACTCAAGCTTAAGCTAATGTTGGGCTTTGTATTTATTAGAATAAATTAATAGATTTGCAATAATTAACATGTAGCGAAGAGATGAATAAAGGAGAGGTGAAAAAATATTTTTTTGTTTTGCTGATGATAATCTTTGTGTCTCAGATATTTGTGGTTAGTGGGTGTAAGAAAGACAAAGATAAAATAGAAATACCAAAAAATCTGCCAATTCACGAAGAGAGGCCAAGCCCACAGAATCAAGAGGTTGTTGATCAGATAGTTAGTAGTTTTCCGTCGCCAGTTGAAGTAGCGGCAATAATAAAGGATATGGAAGTCCCTTTTTCCAAGAAGTATCTGGCTGATCCTGGGATAATTGATAATTATGATATTAATTTCAAAAAAGCCTTTGGCCTGGGGATTTTGAGTGCAGATTTGGGATATTTGAATGTGTATGAGCGTACTACATTAATTGTGGAATATCTTAGTTCTATTAAACGTTTGGCAGATGATTTGAGAGTGGGTCAGTTTTTTGATTTTCAAGCATTTAAACGTTTGGCTACGAGTAATGAGAATCTGGACTCTTTGGTCTTTTTGTCTGTGAATAGTTTTTCGAATATGAACCAGTATTTGCAGGAGAATGCTAGGGGCAATTTGAGCCTTCTGATGGTAACTGGCGTATGGTTGGAGGGGCTATATCTGATGACACAGGTTTACAAAGAGCATCCCAATGATAGGTTAAGAGAATTAATTGGTGATCAGAAGGCTATTTTTACTATACTTTATCAAGGTTTAAAATTGTATAAAGATGATGATTATTTTAAGAAAATACTTGATGAATTCAAAAAAATAGACAAAATTTATAGTCAGATAACAATTACTTATGAAAAGGTTAAGACTCCTCAACAAACCAAGACACAGTCTGGAATACCTGTTTATGAACAACAGGAACGCAGTGTCATAAATATCACAGACCAACAAATCAACGACATTATTACTATAACCGAACAAGTTAGAAATAAATTAATAAATCTATAAAATGAAAAGAATTGCTTTCATAACAACATTATTAGCTGGGTTATTATTTATAATTGCACCATACAAAGCTCATGCCCAGTGCAAACAGCAAATGGTTTATGCCTGCGCCACAAAAGGCAAAAGTATCTATTTGCGTGATTTTAATACAAAGCTCAGGTCCTCTAAGCAGCATGAAAGAAGTGCTCGTTGGACAGTCGTTTTAAATAAAGACGCCCATTATCGTTTTAATCTTTGTACGCCTGAAGGATACGAAGATAAGGTTATCATGACTTTGTATGATAGTCAGCATCCTGAGAAGACCAATCCTTATGGTTCTACTTATGATCTTAAGACTGGTCAACACTCTGATTCATTTGATTTTATTTGTCGAAAATCCGGAATGTATTACATTTCTATTAGGCTCAAGGAAGGAGTGAAGATCAAAAAGACTTGTGCTGTCGGCATTCTCTCGTTTGTCGGTAGTACGCATTAAACAGAGCACTTAGAGCATTTCTTGTGGCCTTTGTCCAGACGGACAAAGGCCTTTTTTGTTTTTTGTACTAGTTTATTAACTTTGTTAGCCGTGTTAATAAAATTTTACATAGCTGTATGGAAGAGGGAAAGTCATTGGGAAATAAGCAAAGCAGTCAAGCCGACGGGAACGTTGAGCAAGAGGATAAAAACAAGCAGCATTTTAATGGTGAACAGAACGGTGAGATAAAATCAGTCTCTGGTCTTTATCAGAATTGGTTTTTGGATTATGCTTCTTATGTTATTCTCGAACGTGCTGTACCGCACATAAAGGATGGTTTAAAGCCAGTGCAGCGCCGTATTCTTCATGCTATGTATCGTCTAGAAGATGGGCGTTATAACAAGGTGGCTAATATTATTGGTTATACTATGCAGTACCATCCGCACGGTGATGCCTCTATTTATGAAGCTATTGTGCAGCTTGGGCAAAAAGGATTATTGATTGATACTCAGGGTAATTGGGGAAATATTTATACTGGAGATTCGGCAGCAGCAGCACGTTATATAGAAGCCCGTTTGTCTAAGTTTGCTTTGGATGTGCTTTTCAGTCCTAAGGTTACAGAATGGAAGCCTTCGTATGATGGACGTAATCAGGAGCCTGTGCATTTGCCAGTCAAGTTTCCTCTTCTTCTGGTCATGGGTGTTGAAGGCATAGCCGTTGGTCTGGCGTCCAAGATTTTACCACATAATTTCAATGAAGTTATAGATGCAGCTATTAAATATCTTAAGGGGCAGGACTTTGAGCTTTACCCAGACTTTCCAACTGGTGGCATGATAGATGTCTCTCGGTATAATGGAGGCCTGCGAGGCGGTAAGATAAGAGTTAGAGCCAGAATAGTTAAGGAGGATAAACGCAAGCTGGTTATTACAGATATACCGTTTGGCAAGACTACCACTTCATTGATAGATTCTGTTATCAGTGCCAATGACAAGGGAAAGATAAAAATCAAGAAAATAGAGGATAAAACAGCAGATAAAGTTAGAATCGAAGTTTTCTTGCATTCAGATGCTGACCTGGATAAAACAATTGATGCTCTGTATGCTTTTACAGATTGTGAGATAAGTATTTCGCCTAATTCCACGGTAATTGATGACGACAGGCCACGTTTTTTGAGAGTCGAAGAAATTTTACGTCATTCTGTGGACAACACAGTGGATATATTACGGCGGGAGCTGTTGATAAAACTTGATGAGCTCGAGGAAGCCTGGCATTTTTCTTCATTGGAAAAGATTTTCATCGAAAACCGCATATATCTTTTGATTGAAGATTGCGAGACATGGGATTCAATAATAGAGACCATTGATAAGGCTCTGGAGCCATTCAAATCAAAATTAAAGCGGGAGGTAACTTACGACGATATTGTAAAGCTCACAGAGATTAAGATAAAGCGAATATCAAAATACGATGCTAAGCGTGCCGATGAGCATATAAAAGACATTGAGAATAAAATAGAGCAGGTTAAATACAACCTTGAGCATATCGTTGATTATACGATAGAGCATTTCAGACATCTGAAAAATAAGTATGGCAAGAATTGGCCCCGTATGACAGAAATTCGCAGTTTTGAAGAAATTGAAGCAACACATGTAGCAGCTGCAACATACCGCTTGTATGCCGATCTTGCAGAAGGATTTGCTGGATATGAGCTAAAAGATGGAGAATTTATAACGACTTGCTCTGATATTGACAACATCCTGCTTGTACGCAGGGATGGAACTTATTTTATTACCAAGGTAGCGCCGAAGTTTTATATTGGCAAAGATGTTATTTATATAGGTGTATTCAAAAAAGGTGATACTGCGACTGTTTATAATGTAGCTTATCGGGATGGTCAGACAGGTTATACTTATGTCAAGCGCTTTAATATCAAAGGGTTGACAAGAGACAAGGAGTATAATCTGACAAAGGGTGCAGAACATTCACAGATACTTTATTTCTCTGTAACTAAGGGCGAAGCAGAAATAGTAAAGGTTAAGCTCAAGCCAAAGCCACGGCTAAAGAAAAAAGTTTTTGAATTTGATTTTGGCCAGTTACCTGTTCGCAGCCGCAATGCCCAGGGTAATATCCTTACTAAGCACGCTGTACATAAGATTGTTATGAAAGAGCGTGGGGAACAAACTGTAGGCATGAAGCTTTGGTTTGATTGGCAAGTTAACCGTCTGAAAAATACTGAGACAGACTGTTATTTGGGCGAATTCACTAAAGATGATACTATTCTTGTTGTAACAAAGCGGGGAACCTATTATATGGCGCCAGCTGATCTGAATCATCATTTTCCTGAAGACATTAAGATTATTGAGAAATTCGACCCACGGAAGGTTTATAATGTTGTTTATTACAATGCACAGCAAAAAGCTTTTTATCTCAAGCGTTTTGTCTTTGAGCCTGCCACTGCTGAGACTTCCTTTGTTTCGGATGATGGGTCTTATCTTGTAGATATGACAGAGGGCAAGAGAATTTTGATAACATTCAAATACAGGACAAAGGACAGGAAGACAAAGGAGCAAGTGATTGATACAGAGGAATTTCTAAAGGTTAAGTCAATAGCAGCTCGCGGGAAAAAACTAACTAACGATAAGCTGGTTAAGGTGGATTTTGTTCAGGTAGAAGAAGAAAAAGACGAAGAACAGGATGACACTGAACAGAAATCTTTGTTCGATGACACGCCACATAAAGGTACTGATAAATAAAAATTAGGCTATTGATTTTATACTGGTTAATCGAATTCTACAAAGCTCTTCGTACAGAGTATGCCTAATTTTTCATGCAAGTAAATTTTTTTATTTGAAAAGGCTTACCAATTTTTTATAATTTTTCTAAATTAGACAAAAAAACTGAAAACAATGAAGAAGTTATTATCTCTATTGCTGGTGCTGAGTGTTTTTATTACGCTCGGCTGGAGTCAGAAGCTGGTTATTTTGCATACCAATGATATTCACTCGAAGATCACTGGTTTTGGTCCGGAATTGGCCTATACGCCTTTGACTACTAATGATGATAAGACTGTTGGTGGCTTTGCACGTCTGGCAACCATTATTAAGCAGGAAAAAAAGAAGAATGCAGACAAACTTTTGGTGCTGGATGCAGGTGATTTTCTGATGGGTACTATATTTCAGGCATTAGAGCCACAGACAGGTTTTGAGCTGGATTTGATGAAAAAGATTGGCATTGATTACACCACACTTGGTAATCATGAGTTTGATTTTGGGACAAATGTTCTTGGCGACATCATTAATTCTGCTGTAAAGAATGGTCCTATCCCACAGATTGTTGCTTCTTCGCTTAAGTTCTCGCCATTGCCTGGAGATGATAAGCTTGAGAAGTTGTATAATGATGGCGTTATTAAGCCTTATGTTGTCTTGAAGAAGAATGGTCTCAAGATTGGTATTTTCGGTCTTCTCGGATATAATGCTGTGGAAGATATTAAGTTTGCGGCTCCACTTCAGTTTGAGGACATGGTCAAAGTTGCCAGAAAGTATGTGAAATTTCTTCGCAACAAGGAGCATGTTGATATTATTATCTTATTGTCTCACAGTGGGTTTTACCCAGATGGCAAGGGTGGCTATTATGGCGAGGACTTGGATTTGGCCAGAAAGGTCAAAGACATTGATATAATTATTAGTGGGCATACGCATATAGCTGCGCCACAATATATTAAAGTCGGCAAGACAATCATAGTTCAGACAGGTTGTTATCTTCATAATGTGGGTCGCATGGAGCTGGAATACAAGGACGGCAAAGTAAATGTTCTAAATTATAAATTGATTCATATTGATGACAAAATTATGGGCGATTCGAATGTTTGCAAGATTGTTAATGCACAGAAAAAGCTCATAGACAAAGAAATTTTATCACCCTTAGGACTAGAATATAGCACGCCAATAGGAGAGACGAGTTTTGATGTTAAGCGTGGAGATCAGATAAAGCATGTCCCGGGGGCCATGGGTAATTTTGTCGGAGATGCAGATAAGTATTATGTTGACAAATATGCTGGAGGCTGCGATGTAGTAGTTTCGGCAGAAGGTGTGATACGTGAAGATTTCTTGACCGGGCCGATAACTCCAGCAGATGCCTACCGTGTGATGCCTCTTGGTTTTGGCATTAAGCAAAAGGATTATACTGGTTATCCCTTAATGAGAGTTTACATTACGGGGCATGAGCTCAAGCAACTAATGGAGCTTGCTCTTTTCTCAAACAAGCCAGGCACAGATAAATATTTGTATTTTTCGGGTGTAAAGGTATATTACAATCCCAAAGGTGGTTTCCTGAATAAAGTAAAGAAAATAGTACTGAGCAATGGAGATGTGGTTGATATGTCTCGGAGAAGTAAGAAACTTTATTCTTTGGTAACAAACAGCTATATAATGAGCTTTATTGGTAGCGTCAAGAAGATGAGCTATGGCCTTATTAAGATTGTGCCCAAAGATAAGCAGGGTAACCGGATTACAGACTTGATGAATAGGAGCATTGACTTTGATCCCAATAAGCCGGGTGTACAGGAAGGCAAAGAATGGTTGGCTTTGATTAGCTATATTAAGAGTTTTAAAGATACTAATGGCGATGGCCTTCCAGATATACCGCAGAAATATGCTAAGTTTAATAATAATTTCATTCCGCTTAGTAAGTGATGATATAATAAGCTGATAAAAAAAACACGCTGGTAATTAGAGCCCAGCGTGTTTTTTTATGACATGAATTTATTTTGTGTCTGTTTCTACAGTCCGATGAGTATGAAGCTTGCCCAATAATATGGATGACTAAGTTTGCTGTTTATCATCATGAGTTTTGCTTTCTGAAGTGCTTTGCTGTAGTGTGTATTTGTCGTTATTTGTGGGTTACTATTGAGGAGATTTGAGTAAAACGCGGTCATAAGGTCTTTTGTGGGTTTATCAGCGACTTTCCACAAGGACAGCACCAAGTTTTGCGCACCGGCATATATAAAGGCACGTGATAGGCCCAGCACACCTTCACCTTTTGAAATTTTGCCCAGACCAGTCTCGCAGGCTGAGAGAGTTACGAGTGAGGAATTGATTGTCATGTTGTATATTTCGTTGACATAGAGGAATCCGTCATCGGGTGAAGATTCTTTGGAGAATATCAGGGCAGATAGCTCGGGGTCCTTGGAAAAGATAAAGCCATGGGTTGCGATGTGTAATATTTTATAATTGTCCAGGTTAAGGCGTTTGAAAGCTGTTTCAGTAGCATTGGTATCTAACATGATCTTATAAGTCATTCCTTTCTGAGAGAAGATACTTGCTATAGATTTTACTTCGTCAATAGTACCAGGTATAGGTGTAATTCTGTTTCCGAGGAAAATAGGTGTATTGTCTCCCAGGAATCCTGGGGCTATTCCCAGAAAGTCGATGGGCCCGAGTGTTGTATTGACATTCACATGCGTTGTATAGAGCAGAAAAGAAGAGTAGGAATATGAAATACTGTAAGATTTTATCAGATATGGATAGTCCTTGTAATCGCGAGGATTTTGTGGCAAACTATCGCTTTCTAACAGGGCTTCGAATGGAATGATATTGAGCAGGTCATCTGGAATAATTATCAGTGCATCGATGTTTTGTGGTAGGTTGGCTGGCATAACGTATTTGTAAATAGCCAGGCCTGTTTTGCGGAATGTTTGTATTGCCTGATCTGCGTTGGACTGAAGACTTTTGTAGAACATTACTATTGTGTCGGCCAAACCCTTGGTGGAGCTAATGCCAATATAGGATGTATCTTTTGTAATAGTGTAAATATAGAGGTTATTGTAGCCATAGAAATAGCTTATTAAGGCCTGATCTGGCTCTAACATGTTTTGTATCTGTTTAATGCTAACAATGCTGGGGCTATATTTGACCTGATAGTATTTGGGATAGTTTTGTTCGAAATATTTGATGAGCTGACGGTATTGGCTTTTATAGTTAAACAAGAGGTTCCTAAGGTTTGCTTCTTGTGTGTATTCTGCTTCTGGGTTATTTTCTTCCTTTATGTTCTGTGGTGAGATTTCTACAGAAAAGTTCTGAGCCTTAGCTAGTTTGTTTTCTATGTATCCTATTCTCTCTTTTAGTAATTTTTCTTTTTGTAGTAATGAGTCTGGTATGCCGGCGATTTTTGTGGCTTTCGTGGCATTTATTGCTTGAGCCAGCAAGGAGGCTTTGTTTCTTTCGACAAAATAAAACGCTTGATTGAGATAGAAATTTCTTTTGTTTTTGTCTGTGCTAGCTAGTTGCTTGCAAGTATAAATTGCATTTTCATATACCTTTAGAGAATGGGCATTGAGAATTAGCTTGTCTTTTTGTGAGACGATGATTTTACGCTGCTCGTGTATCAAGGAATCTGCAAGCAGGAAATTTTCAAAAGCTTTTTCGAGATAAAAAGTGCTATCTGTCTGCTTATAGAGCTGGATGAAACATACACTTTTGTTGGACAGCGTTTCCAGTAATTTTAACCCATTATAATAAGTAATAATTTTGCTTGGAGAAGAGAAAGGGTCTGTATTATCGAAGTCTTTAATATTTGCGATTATAGCATATTGTAGCATTTTCAGTGCAGCGTTATAGTCTTGCTTTTTCATATAAACATAACCCAGGTTTATGTAAGGAATGACTAAATTTGGATTATGTAGTCCATATAGTCTGTGGAAGTATTTTATTGCCCTATCATAATATACGACAGCAGAGTCGTAGTTTTGGTTGGTGTAGTATATACCACCGATGTTAGTGAGTATAATTGGGATCTTATATGAAGCAGTGTCTTGTTGTTTTGTCAGTCTGAGTATTTTATCGTAGTACTGAATGGCTGTTTCATAATTACCCATTTTTCTGTAAACGACTGCTATATTGTTGAGTAGAGCCAAGACTTCTGGATTGTTTTCGGGTAGATATTTTTTGTAGATATTGAGTGCGGCGCTGTAATATTGAAGTGCCATATCATAGTGTTTGAGTGCATTATATACAATTCCGAGATTGATATAGGGGTCAACGAGTTTGATATTGTCGCTGCCATATAATTTTATATAAAGGTCTGTTAATTTGTTGAGATATTCTTCTGCAAGGGAAGGTTGTCCTTTGGCAATGTATATATTAGCTATAGCCAGCAGACTTGACGCATATTGCGGACTGGTCTTGCCAAAGTAATGTGCTGTCAGTGTTATTAGTTTTTGTTGTATTTCTAATGCTTTGTCATAATTACCAAGATTGATGTATATGTATGAAAGATTATTAAGTGTTTGCATCAGATTTGGGCTGTTTTCGCCCAATAGTTTCCTTTGAATTTTTAGAGAGTTTTCGAATAAATTTAGAGCCTTGTCATATTTTCCCATATTAGCATAGAGGATGCCCAGATTGCTATATAGCCCGGCAATTTGTATTGTGCTATCTCCATGTAATGATCGTGAAATATGTATTGCTCTGACGAAATAGTTTTCCGCACTATCTATTTTGTTGGAATAAAGCAATGATTGGGCAATGTTACTGAAGATATTGACCATTAGGTCAGAGTTTTGCCCGAATTGTTTTATAGCCACAGGTTTTATACTGTCTAGTATTTGATATGCTTTGGGATATAAGCCAATTAACAGGTATATGTCGGCGAGTGAATACTCGGAAATGATGTAATTTTTTATACTATTGTTTTGTTTGAAGATAGTAGAGGCTTGTTGTAGTTTGCTTGCTGCCTGGTTGAGTTTGTTTTGTTTTTTCAGTTCCATAGCTTGTGAGTATAGCTGGCGAGCTGTTTGCAAGTCCTGCTGTGCAAAAGCACTAAAGGAGAGTAGAATGAAAAGGAATAAAGCGAGTCGTTTCATAGTAATTTATTTTTTACATTTTATCTTTATGGCTCGTATTGCTGGTGGATAACCGAGACTAGCAGCCTTGTGATAATTTTTGCAGGCCTTTTGTTTTTGGTCTATGCGTTCAAGCAAGAGAGCTTTTTTGTAATAAAAATCAGGATTATCTGGCGATAAGGTAATTGCTTTGTCAATGTCTGCCAAGGCTTTGTCAAACTCTCGTATGCTTTCGTGAGTGAGTGAGAGATTGATGTATGAAGCAGGATTATTTGGGGCTAATTCGATAGCATGTCTGAGGTCTTTTAGAGCTTGGGTGTAATCGTGCTTGAGAGTGTATGCTAACCCGCGATTGATGTAAATTTCTGTAAGGTGGGGGTTAATCTTGGCAGCCTTATTAAAATATTTTATGGCAGTGTCAAGCTCCCCTTTCTTACCGTAATAAATTCCCAGATTTATTAGTGCCTTTGTGTTTGTGGGTGAGAGCATTAGGATACGTTTGTAATTGCTATAAGCTTCGGTGCTATTACCCAGAAAGTCGTAGGCTATGCCCCTTTCGAGGAAAGCCTCGGTAAAATCAACTTTTATTGCAATGGCTGTGTTAAGATCTTTGATAGCATCCTTGACAAGGCTTGTGTCTAAGGTCAGCTTTCCCAGCTCAAATTTGGCAGTACCACGGTTGTAAAAAGCACTGGCATAGTCTGGTTTTCTTTTGATTCCACGTCCGTAGTCATATATAGCTTGTTTATATAGGTTTACAGCAACTTTTTGCTTTCCGTCTTGTACAGAGTCTTTGGCCATGCGAGAGAGTACGCTTCCCAGATTATTCCATGCAACAACTGCTTTGGGTGTCTTGTGGACAGTGTCTTTCCACAGGCGCAGGCTATCATGCCACACGCTTATCCTGCTTATTGTCAACACAATGAGAAATAGTGAATAAATGCCCAGAGTCGCGTAAGCCAGTTTTTTCTTGCTTATTAATAATTTTTCCCAGAAATAAGCCAATGTCAAGAAAAATCCAATTGAAGGAATATATGAATAACGATCCGCATATACAGCACTTCCTACTGGTATGAGCTGAAGCAGGAAAATAATGTTTAACACGAAAAAAGCTATGCCAAGCGCAGCCAACTGATGACCTTTTTTATACCAGCGATAGGCAAGATAAAGCACAAACACATCGACCAGAGCAAACAGGTAATAATAAAACGGGATTGTCTTGTTGAGAATGTCTGGATATGGATAAATGGCTGACAAGTGGACGGGCACGAACAGCTTTAGCAAATACATTGCAAAACCATAGCTAGCAATACCTATTCTTTTGTACAAAGCATACACCTCGTTTACTTGCAAAGCGCTACTGTGTTTCTGCGCTTCTATTGCGATGAGTCCGAATATCAAAGCAAGAATAAAAAATACAGATTTCTCAATAATCACACGCGCAGACACAAGGCGGCGGCGATAGAAAATATCGATAAGCAAGACACTCAGAGCCAGGGATACAGCCTGCCCTTTGGACAAAAGGCTCAGCACAAACAGACAGAGCGACCAGAAATACAGCCAAGCTTTATTTTTCTCAACATATTTGATATAGACGAGTAAAGACCAGAGATAGAACATAGTGTAAAGCACATCTTTGCGTTCGGCTATCCACGCGACGCTCTCTACATGAAGGGTGTGTATTCCAAAGAGTAAGCCAACGGCAAAGGCTATCCACTCATTTTTGCTAAGTCGCAGTATAATCAGAAAAACAAGAATCGTGTTAATAACGTGCAGCAAAATATTGGTCAGGATAAATATCCATGGCACAGGTTTGCCGTCTTTTTGCACGGTGTGGTAGTTAATAGCTAGTGTCAGAATAGTCAGAGGGTGGTAATTGCCCATCCAGTAGCGGTGTTCCAGATTTTTGGAAGCGAACATTTCCTTGATAGACTGCCAGTTAAGCTCTTTAATCATAGGGTCATTGAGCACATAAGGCCGGTCGTCCCAATTTGTGAATTGGTTTCTAAGAGCTGGCAGGTAAACTATAAATGTGATTAGAGCTATAGTTATGATTATCCACGGGTGAGTTTTTGTTGCGCTGACTGGCAAGTCTGGAGCCGCTGGATTTTGTGGGACAAAAGTTTGTGCCACAGGCTCAGGCGAGTTTGCTTGATCATGCCCGTTATTGTTTCTTTGTTTTTTTCTGTGGACAATCTGGGCAGCCATGGTCAAGATTTTTTGTTGTGCTGGATGCCGAGATGTTTTTCGATAATGCTAACTAGAATATCAATTGCTACTGTATTATTGCCGCCTTCTGGTACTATCAGGTCTGCGTATCGTTTGGAAGGTTCTATGAATTGTTCGTGCATGGGTTTTACTGTGTCCAGATAACGTTTGAGTACTGTCTCCACATCACGTCCTCTTTCTCTAATGTCGCGGCGTATGACACGTATTAATCTGTCGTCTGCATCTGCATCTACAAAGACTTTTATATCAAAAAGTTTTCGTAGCTCAGGTATAGTCAGAACCAATATTCCTTCGACGATAACAACGTCCTTTGGTTCAACGTGTATGGTCTCATCTGACCTGGTACAAGAGATGTAAGAATAAATAGGTTCTTCGATAGCCAAGCCTTGTTTGAGCTTTTTTATGTGGTCTATGAGCAGTTCAAATTCAATGGCATTGGGATGGTCGAAGTTTATTTTTTGCCTTTCTTCAAGAGGGAGATTCCCCTGGTCTTTGTAGTAAGAGTCTTGAGAGAGAATGGCTACCGATTCTTTGGGTAGTTTATTTATGATTTTTTTTACTACGGTAGTTTTGCCTGAGCCAGTACCTCCAGCTATTCCAACAATGAGCATTTTTTTATTTATTAGGATTTTTTTATTTTTTCAACAAATTTGAGACATAACAAATTTAATAAAATTATATGAAACCGAGGATAACTTTTATTGTTAACAACAAAGCAAAGCAGAAGCGCCATATTATCAAGCGTATTGATGAGGTGTTTTACGATTATCCGAAAATGATTTTGCAGACTGAGTATAGGTATCATGCGATGATTCTCACGCAGCAGCATGCGGATAGTAGTGATATAATAATTGCAGTGGGAGGTGATGGTACTTTGAATGAAGTTCTCAATGGTTTGATGACACTTCCCGGGAATGTTCAGGAAAGAGTAGTCCTCGGACTTATCCCGGCTGGTCTGGCTAATGATTTTAATCGTTCGCTTAGCATACCGGCAGATATTTATGAGCTTAGATTGCTGATAGAGTCTAAGTCTTTTAGGAATATTTCAGTGGGTCATGTGAAATATACAACGAGCTATGACAAAGAAGCAGAGCGGTTTTTTATTAATGAAGGTGAGGTGGGCATAGCAGCAGAAACTATCAGAAGGATTAACAACAGTCCGCGTCTTTTGACAAATAATATGACTTTGACCTTGGCTACTCTTCAGTGTTTTGTTAATTATCGGTATCCGTATGTTAGGGTTATCTCTGATACTATTCATTGGCAGGGGCGAATAACAAGTGTTGTTTTTGCGCTGGGAAAATATTTTGGTGGTGGTCTGGCAATAGCATCTGAGGCAGACTTATTTTCGGATAAAATGCATCTAATTCTGGTAGAAAAAATTGGTTCACAGGACTTTGCCAAGAGTCTTTATAAGCTACGTCATGACCAGAGGCTGGACAATCCTCGTGTGCATTATTTCGAGACAGCACAATTACTGATAGAGCCTCTTGAGCAACGTGATGCTTGGTTACAGGCAGATGGAGAATTCCTCGGTAAAGCGCCAATAGAAGCGAGAATTATTCCCAAACAAGTAAAGTTAATAGCTCGACACACTTCTTAACAAAAATTTTCAAATCCCTCTTTGATAAATCAATCTAAATTTTATACTTTTGCAGTGCATTTGTGCAACTGACCCGTGGTGTAATGGTAGCACAGCAGACTCTGGATCTGTCGGTCCAGGTTCGAATCCTGGCGGGTCAGCATTTTCGTTGATGATTACTAATGGTATTGACCCGTGGTGTAGTGGTAGCACAGCAGATTTTGGTTCTGCTTGTCCAGGTTCGAATCCTGGCGGGTCAGCCGCAGAGGGTAGCTTTCGAGCTGCCCTATTTTTTTATTGTTAAGTGAGAAGGCAAGGGAAAGTCCATTGAATCTTTAGAATATAAACCGCTTATATTCAACCTTGTACCCGCTTGGCGGTATTTTTATTCCAACTGGCTTTGATGGAGCACTTTGATTGTCGAATCTGTCCCAAGCACAGATCTGGACAAAATACATCTGTTTCCGTTGAAAGAGTCGATGGCGGAAGATGACTTTTAGTTCTGGCTTGTCAGTCAAAAGCACTGTGTCCCGCACGATTGAAGTGTCTGTTACCCTGAATATATAAACGCTATAGAATGCAATGCTGTCGTCGGCGGCTGTGGTGTCCTGTTGATAGGACCATGCCAATTTTATTGTGTCTTTTGTTCTCAGTTGCCTCAGTTTTGGTGGAGCAGGGGGCAAGGTATCTGCAAAAGGAAATTTTGGTGATAGGGCCCAGGAAGTGAAAAAGCGTTTGCGTAGGGTGTCGTCATAGCCAAAGGGATTGTGTTCTATGGCTCTGGAGCGGTATAGAAAGACACCTTTTACAGCTGTGTCTTTGAGTGTCATTGTCAGCTGGCGGCTCAGTTCCGAAGGTTTAAACCATGGTGTGAGCTTGCCTGTAGTGTCAATACCCAGGAGATTGAGCCCAATAAAAAGATTAGCATTTTTGATGTTTTTTGACCACCAGCTAAGTAAAGTCCTGAAGTCTGCATATTTATTGCCGATTGGGAAATATAGCTGTGGCGCAATGTAATCCACGAGCCGCAGGCTATCCCACTGTAAGACGTCGGCATAGAGCCAATCATAAGCTGCCAATCCTCGTGTGTGAGAGCCTCTGGGGTCTTTGATGCTGTTGCGCCACACGGCGTTTGGTGAAATGCCAAAAATTATGTATGGCTTGATTGCTTTGATTGTATCATGGACTTGTTTTATAAATTCGGTTATGTTATGTCGCCGCCACTGCTTGATTGATTTAAAGCCTTTGCCATATTTTCTGTATGTACGGTAGTCGGGTATGGGGACAAGATGATTTTTTTCGTCTCGGATAGGGTATGGGTAAAAGTAATCGTCGAAATGAATGCCATCTATGTCATAACGGCGCACTAGGTCTGCGATGACTGCTACAATGTAGTTTCTGACTTGTGGTATTCCTGGGTTAAAGTACCGGTTTATTCCGTAGTCAAAGCACCATTTTTTATGCGTTTTGCTAATGTGCTGTGGGATAACATCTGCATATTGTATTGTGGCAATGGCTCGGAAGGGGTTTATCCACGCATGAAATTGGATATGTCTTTTGTGTGCCTGTGTGATGAAGAATTTTAGCGGGTCAAAGTAAGGCTTTGGTGCTCTGCCTTGTTTGCCAGTGAGCCATTCGCTCCACGGCTCATAAGGCGAAGGGTAGAAGGCGTCAGCAGCAGGCCGTACTTGGAAAATAATAGTGTTGATGCCCAAGGCATGCAAAGTGTCCAGCAGACGGATATATTCAGTCTTTAGCTCAGCAGATGAGAGATTACGTGCCGAGGGATAGTCGAGCATTTTGACAGTAGATACCCATACGGCACGCATCTGCCGGGCATAGCCTATTTGATATTGTGCCTTAGATTTGACAGAGAGCAAGATGAGCAGCAGCAGCCATAGAGTCTTATTCATTAGTTTCTAGAATATTAGAGCATATTGACGTAAGAATTACGGATTTTAGCTATCTGCTTGCATATACGCTCAAAGTCCTTTTGTTTAACCAGAATATTACCCTGATCATCGATATCTGTATTTGCTTCCTGGAATATTTTGTCCAGGTCAAAGATATTTTTGGATATTTCGCTAAGTAATTTGTTATTGCTATAATAATTGAGAAAATCGACGAGCAAGGCAAGGGTCAGCTGCTGCTCCATTATTGAATTGACTAACTTGACGTTGCTATTAGCCTTGCAGTGAGCAAGCTGTGTGGCAATGTACATACCTTCTATCCATCCGCCTATCAGGATTAATGCCCCTATATCATCGCGTTTATCTTCTTGCAAACGGGCATCTGAACGCATGTAAGCCTTTGAAACAATGTTTGTTATCTCGTCTTTGTTTGTGACGTTGTTTTCTATTTGCTTTATTTCGTCTTGTGTGAAATAATCTAATATTCCGAGATTTTCTGCAAGCTTGCGGGCTGCACTCATGTAATTTACAGCAAACTGCTTCTGGTCAAAGATTGTGGCATAACTGATGTCAGCGGAATAAATACCCAGGTTAAGTGCACGCGAAAGGTCTGTAACATACTTGCTCTCCTGGTCAGGGGCGTTGGGAATACTGGCGTCGAAGCTTAAGCCTTTTTGGTCAAGGATAATAGAGCTTACTTCCTGTGGAGACGGCAGGGAATAAACTATTTGCTTTGCTTCACTGAATTTTTCGTCAGTAATAATTGCGCTTGTATCTTTGACTGTCTGGGTTACTGGTTTTTGTGGCTTGTTGGATTTTTTACAAGAATTAGCCACGACTAGTATTACCAGAATTAAAATAATAGTATTAATTTTCGAATTCATTGTTTTGATTTTTGAAACTAAGCAAATTTAGCTTTTTCCAGAAACACGACAAAGTTTTTGTTTTTTTAGCTAAAAACATCAATTTTGTATGTCTTAAAATAACACAAACATTGTGATCATGAAAAAGCCTGATAATAAAGCAGCTACAGATAATGAAGGCTTGAACTTTATCGAAGAATTTGTACGCAAAGACATTGAACAAGGAAAAAATGGAGGTAAGGTTCATACTCGATTTCCGCCAGAGCCTAATGGTTTCTTACATATAGGCCATGCCAAAGCAATTTTCTTGAGCTATAATATAGCTCGTAAATATAAGGGGAAATTTAATTTGCGCTTTGATGATACGAATCCTGAGACAGAGGATTTTAAATATGTCGAGGCAATAAAAAAGGATCTGAAGTGGCTGGGCATAGAATGGGACGAGGAGTATTTTGCTTCAGATTATTTCGAGAAATTGTATGAGTGGGCAGAGGAGCTTATAAGACGTGGTTATGCTTATGTGTGCGAGCTCTCGCCAGAGGAAGTATCTAAGCTGCGTGGTACGCCCAAGATACCTGCACAGAGTCCTTATCGGGACCGTCCTGTCGAAGAGAGTCTGGAACTTTTCCGGCGTATGCGTGATGGAGAGTTTCCTGATAATTCTATGACTCTGCGGGCTAAGATTGATCTTGCTTCGCCTAATATGCACATGCGCGATCCAGTTATGTATCGCGTTAAGCACAAACCACATTATCGCGAGGGAGACAAATGGAGTATCTATCCTACTTATGACTGGACTCATGGACAGTCAGATTATATCGAGGGTATTACGCATTCGCTGTGTACTTTGGAATTTGAAGTACATCGTCCTTTGTATAACTGGTTCATTGACAGAATAAAAGAAATAGATAAGGACAAACCAGCTAATTACCGTCCACGCCAGATAGAATTTGCACGTTTGAATCTGAATTACACGGTAATGAGCAAGCGCAAGCTCCTGCGGCTCGTGCAGGAAGGCTATGTCAATGGCTGGGATGATCCGCGGATGCCAACTATAGCAGGCTTGCGCCGCCGAGGCTTTACACCGGAAGCTATACGCATGTTTATCGAAAAAGTGGGATATGCCAAGAGAGAGAATGTAATTGATATGGGACTGCTGGAATGGGCAGCACGCGAAGATCTGAACAAAAAGGCACAGCGGGTTATGGGAGTGGTTGATCCGCTTAAGGTGGTGATAGATAATTATCCAGAGGACTTGACAGAATATATGGATGCTGTTAATAATCCAGAGGACGAGTCAGCTGGCACGCGCAAAGTACCTTTCAGCCGTATCTTGTATATTGAGCGTAGTGATTTTATGGAGAATCCGCCTAAGAAATTCTATCGTTTAGCGCCAGGGCGTGAAGTTCGTTTGCGCTATGCTTACTGGATAAAATGTACAGATGTTGTCAAAGATGACAGTGGCAATATTATAGAGATACATGCCACTTATGACCCTGAGACGCGCGGGGGAAATAATCCGCCAGATGGACGTAAGGTAAAAGCTACACTGCATTGGGTGTCAGCTGCGCATGCAGTCGAGGCAGAGGTACGATTGTATGACCGTCTGTTTATCAAGCCAGACCCAGATGATGTGCCCGAAGGCCAGGACTTTACTGCTAATATTAATCCTAATTCATTGGTGGTCAAGAAGGCTTATGTTGAGCCGTCGCTCCAGGAAGCCATGCCAGGAGATCATTTCCAGTTTGAGCGTGTGGGCTATTTCTGCGTAGATCCGGATAGTACAAAAGAAAAACTGGTCTTTAACCGTACTGTGACGCTTAAGGATGAATGGGCTAAGATAGCCAAGCAGATAAGAAAATAAGTTTATTTGAGGATAAAGTCTTTTAGATAAAACGGCTGTAGCGCAGGCTACATGCCGTTTTTATTTTGTTAGGGTGTAGTTATTTAAAAAAAATTATATTTTTTTTAGTGAGTTGTAAAATTTTTTTAATTTTCGGATGGTCTTATGACCATTTATTAAACTCTAAAATTTTAATTTATGAGACGATTAGTGATGATTTTGATGGCCTTGCTATTTTATGAAGCGGCAGTGCAGGGCCAGACATGGTTCTCCCAGCGGCGCTGGGATGTGGGACTGGTGTATAATAATTACAGCTTCAATGCCATGGCCAAGTACAATGCCCGCAAAGGCGCATGGCGGGCCTTTGCCAGCTATAGACCTTTGAGGTCCAGAATAATAGCAGATACTTTGCCAATGGAGTATGATTTTATAAATGAGTATAATTTTTCTTTGGGATATGAGAAATATCTGGCCAGGTATGATAATTTCTTCTCTTATTACGGAGCTGATATAGGTTATTTTCATACTTTATTGCATTATAAGCAGGATAGAGTTTTTTTGCGCCCTTTTATCGGAGCCGGGATAAAGCTTGGAAGAATGAGCCTGTTTTTAGAACAGAGCTTTTACATCAGTAATATCAAGCTGCCCTCTTATTTTTCAAACTATTTCACAAATGGAATCACGGCGTATTCTGCAAAATATGTTGTGGGCTTTATGTATAATC
>JALWCU010000009.1:0-2916 GCA_027015275.1 Bacteroidales bacterium
AGTAACTATCTTCACAGGCTCTGCCTGAAATTAAGCTACCTTATCGCTCACAATAGCACCGATTGCTTCTTGCTTCTTTGGCAATGCTACGAAATGCAAACGGAATCCTACCACGCTACGGCGGTACTCAGGATTAGTCCGGCTATCCTTGTAATACATCTCTACCGAGCCACGTGCTCTAAACATTCTCGGTGCATAGAACGCTACACTTGCAGGCAAATTATCCGTTCCTGTTGCACCAAAAGCTACTTTTGTGAATGCTCCAGTCGTGCCATCCTTATCATACATCGGCATATCGCCATATTCGTGAATCTCAAAGCCAAACAGACTCAGTACCTGACCGCTACGAATATCCTTATATTGCTGTTTAAATGTCTCGTCAAGCAAAAGCAAGTCTGCTACGTGGTCAGGATGCAATACCAAGATACGTCCCTGATTCGGTACTTTCAGCTTGTCAAAATACTTTTTCAGGTCAATAATATCCTTAATTGTAATGCACTTCTGTCCGCTGCCATTGTCTGCTCCTGTAGTTGGCACTATTGGCGTAGCTGCGCTATGACTTGCCGGTGCAAACGCATGTATTGCACGTTTGGCTGCCATCTTATCCAGCGCCTGGCGATGCAATCGCAATACCTCCTGGATCTTTTTATACGAAATAGCATAAAGCTCGTCATCTGTTACTGCTGTGTTCTCTGTATCCAGTTTGTCAAGACTGATAGCAACATCGCTATCTGCTATCGAACCTATTGGTATTGGATATGTGCTATTATTGAGCAATACGTTTGGCTCTGCACCTATATCGACTAAGTGAATTACATCATTTTGCACCAGTCTCGAATAATCTGGCACTCCCTGCAAAAAGGTTACTGGTTCCAGGAAGCTTCTTATCACTTCCCCTGTCCATACTTCTTTGTATACTCCTGCCATTGTTTTATATTTTTATTTTAAATTTTTATTCCTTCCGCCTGACCGCTCCCAGTCGGTCCGGCGGATGTATCCCTATCCCGGTCGGTCTGGACGGCTTTACGACGTCCGACCGATCCCGCCTGTCCGCTCCCATCGGTCAGGAACGCTCCCCTCGGTCCGACCGATCCCGCCTGCGTTGCTTTCAGGCTCTGCCTGTATACTTATAATGCTTATACCATCTCAGGCTCAAATCCATAGTATTCATAATACAACTTGCGATACTGTTCTGGATGCTTTTCCCTGAGTTCCAAAAGCTCCTGCTCGCTCAGCTCGTCCCATTTCTTTGCCGCTTTTCTTTCTGGCGTTTGTCTCTCTATCTGTGTTGAAAGCAATTCCGTATCTGTTGCGCCTTTCACTACTTTAGTTTTCTCTATCAATCCTAAAGCAATCTCTGGCGACTCAGCTGCCAGCTTTTCAAAATACTCGCGTGTCTCATCTGTTATCACGCCCCTTTCCTGTCCGAATTTTATTATCGTTTCCTGTAGCTGCTCGCTAAGCTCTTTTACTCTTTTCTCATTCTGCTCTTTATCTTGCTGGAGAGCTTGAACGGCTTCTAAAATCTGTTGCTCTGTCGCCCCCTCGGCCAGAGCTAACGTCATTGCCAATGTTTGAAATAGTTTTACATTACCCATTGTCTCTCTGTTTTTTATTTCTGGTATAATTTGTTGTGCTTGATTTGCATTTAACTTTACGGCTTCCCTGTCATACAATACAACCGCATTTTGATTACTTGGCAGATTAACCGCACTGATTTCAAACAGCTCTGCCTCAGTGACGGTTGCCAAAGTCTGACCTGGTTTCAAATCTTCCTTTGCCTCTGAAAATTTAAGCGGATAGACACCTATCGAAAAACCGCTCATATATCTCTTCTCGTATTTGCGTTTCAGTTCCCCGCCCAGCTCGTCGCCTTCGTCAAACTCTACTTCACCGACCAGCTGTCCCTTTTCTACGTGCAGGTTATTTATCTTGCCTACTGCTGGACGGCTGCTATCATGGTCATAAAGCAGCACCGGGTTCTTCTTAAACCTATCCAGCTTCAATCCCGATAGCTTTATCCAAAATCCATAGCTGTTTAAATCTTCCGTATGAAATACCGCTTTCATTCCCAGTCATTTGATTTTGCTCTAAATATATGATTCCAGACCTATTGTTGCCAAAAAAGTCTCTAATCCTTAGAGACTTTTCTCTAACCGTTAGAGACTTTTATCCAATCCTTAGAGACTTTCTTGCACTTTGGCACAAAAAATCATAAACTTCTCTCGCATTTAATACATTTTATTATGGGAAGAAATAAAGACAAGGAACGAGAAGTCGCTAGAATTATGTATACTAAACAAGGTCTTGACGCTCGCACTATTGCGGGGCGACTTAACCTTAATATCAAAACCGTTTACCGCTGGATCAAGCAATATAACTGGCAAGCTCTGCGCTCTGCCGAGCTTACTAAACCTACTCAGAGACTCGAAAACATCCGTCAAATTATATTTGACTTGGCAGAGCAACGCCTCGCTATTAGCAACCAAATCAAAGAAGCCGAGAAAAAAGCCGATAAAGATACTATCGCTCAGCTGCGAAAAGACCTTGCCCAGATTGATAACGCCGCTTCTTATTGGAACAAAGTCCTTGCTCAAATTGACAAGGAAAGCAAGGTATCCCTCGCTCAATATCTACTTATTATGGAAGAAATTTTCGAAGCTTTACGTCAATATGACCCTAAAATTTTTATTCAGACTATTGAATTTCAGGAATATTATCTGCAAAAACTGACCGCCAGATATGAAAAGCATTGAGCACAAAATACTACAACGCTATCAATACCGCTTACAATTATACCGCCAGGGTTGGAATATCAATTACAATGAATCACCCGAAGAAAAACAAGCTCGTATTAACCGTGCCAAACACGACTTTGCATTTTTCGTGCGTCATTATCTATCGCATTATACCATT
>JALWCU010000009.1:2926-4613 GCA_027015275.1 Bacteroidales bacterium
CCATCACCCGATTTCCATATCAAAACTGCTAATCTTATCAAACGACATAAAAACATTAAAATATTCCTGCGCTGGGGCCGTGGTCTCGGTAAATCTGTACTCGCTGACCTGATAATACCACTTTGGCTCTGGATCAACGACCAGATTTCTTACATGGTACTCATTGGTAACAACCAAGACAAAGCTCAAATACTGCTCTCTGACCTACAATGGGAATTCGAAAACAACGAGCTCATTAAATACGACTTCGGCGAACAAATCAAATTCGGCTCTTGGGAAAAAGGTTATTTCATTACTCAAAACGGCTTCGTTGCCAAAGCCCTCGGTATGGGGCAGGACACCCGCGGTCTGCGTTACAAAAGCCGCCGTCCTGACTACATCGTCGCCGACGACCTCGAAGACAAAGACACTCTCAAAAATCCACATATCCAAGACCAATTAGCAGACTGGTTGCTCACTGCCGTTATCCCTACTATGGACGGCGCTACACGACGTTTTATTTTTGCCGGTAACCAATTCGCTCCGCGTATGATTCAGACCGTCCTAGAAGAAAAAACTAAAGGTTGGACTCTCTCACAGGTCAATGCCTATGACCCTACTACTTACGAGCCCGCCTGGAAAGAAAAATATTCTCCTGACTATTTCCGTAAAGTAGAGCAGGAAATAGGACGTATAGCTGCTATGGCTGAATTCAATAATCGTCCACATACCGAAGGCAAAATCTTCACTCAAGAACAAATTATTTTCCTTGACAATTATCCACGCCTTAATCAATTTAAAGCTATTGTCGGACACTGGGACGTTGCCTACAGCGGTAAAAACGACTACAATGCTATCCGCGTTTGGGGCCTCTACGATAATGCCTTCTACTATATTGATGGATTTGTTAGACAGGCTAAAATGGAAGACGCCGTGCGTTGGATGGCATCCTTTCAGCGTTCTCTGCCGCCCACAGTCTCTGTCCGTTGGCAGTTCGAAGCTCAGTTCTGGAACGATGCCGTATGGGATGTTATTACATACATTGAAAACGAAATGCAACTGCGTTTAAACATCGTTAAAACAGACCCCCCACGACGCAAAAAATTTGACCGTATCTTGCGCTTGCAAGCTTACTACCAGAATAAAAAAATATTTTATCCTGCTAAAAAGCAAAACGATCCAGACCTACTCGAAGGTCTCGAGCAGCTCTTTGGTATTGAGCCAGGATACCGCACACATGACGACGCTCCCGACGCCGACGAGCAGGCTATCGCATGGCTCGAGCATTTTCTCGACCGTAACCATACACCTATTATTACAGGAAGCTACAAACGAAACCTTAAACGCAGAATAATATGACTTTCTTAACCTACGATGACATAACTGCCAAGGTACTTGATTCTATTCTCTCTCAGATAACAGATAGCATTAGTACTGTCCTCGACCAGGCAGAGCAGCAGGCTATCGCTTTCGTTCGTGATAGCCTAACTAATAAATATGACCTGGACGCAGAACTGCAAAAAACTGGGGCAGACAGGCATCCTTCTCTCGTGCGTTGGCTAACAGACCTGGTTATTTATTACATATATAACCGGGTACCTGATTTGCAAATACCTGACCGCGTCTGGAAAAACTATGACGACACCCGCAAAGAACTTACTGACATCTCTTCTGGCAGACGCCAAACAACCCTTACGCCTGTTTATAC
>JALWCU010000009.1:4623-5894 GCA_027015275.1 Bacteroidales bacterium
ACACTCGCGGCAACAAATCTTATTCACCTTTTTAGTATCGTCGCGCATTCGTAGCGCACTTCGCGGTTTACTAAACTTTAAAATTAATACTATGTGGCATACTGATTCTACATATCCAATGAAGCTCGCTAACAATACTCAAAATAAAACTCCGCTTTCTAAGCTTATAACTAAAGAATATTTTCCTCAGGTGGCTATGCAGCTCGAGAATCTCCGTCAGGCCGTGGCTCTCGCTCAGGACCCCAAGCTCCCTGACCGTGTCAATCTTTACCAAATCTACGAAAAGACACTAAAAGATTTACATCTCCGCTCGCAGATTCGTACTGCATTATATACTATTCAATTCGCACCCTTTGAAATACGTCGCGACGGCCTTCCCGACGACGACCTTACTCAGCTCTTTGACCGTACTTGGTTTGATGAATTTATCCGATTCGTATTTGAAACAGAACTTTGGGGACATTCTCTTATCGAATTCTCTGTCATCGCTGACAATGAAGTCAAAGAAATTAACCTTATACCCCGACAAAACGTCGTGCCTGAGCTCGGACTCGTCCGAATCTCTATCTACGACCAGCCAGACCAGGGCATAAAGTACACTGATAAAATGCTCCGTTATCGACTCATTGAAATCGGAAATCCATTCGACCTCGGACTCCTCGAGCTCGCTTCTATTGCTGTGATATGGAAAACTTACTCTCTCTCCGACTGGGCTGAGTATATGGACCGTTACGGCTTTCCTTTCCTTATCATGCAAACTAATACTACCGACGACACCGAACTTCGTAAAATGCAACAAATGGGCGATTATTTCGGTTTTGTCCGCTACATTATACTTTCAAAAGAAGACGACGTAAAAGTCGAGCATGCTCGCGGTTTCGCCGGCGACCATAATATCTTCGATGTCTTTATCGAACGTATGGACAAATACCTGTCCAAACTTATCAATGGACAAACCGCTACTTCTGACGAAAAATCTTTCGTAGGCTCCGCAGAAGTACAGGAACGCATACTTAACAAATATACTCTCGCTCGTCTGCGCCGCATCCAGCGTATTATTAATGATAAGCTTATCCCTTTCCTTACTTATCTCGGTTACCCCCTCCAGAACGCTCGCTTCCAGTACCTCGACCTCGAACTCGCATCTACAATAGACACACCACAACAAAAAAAAACTCCACGCTAAACTTCCATAACCTGTCCGTCCGCTTCCCACGGTCTGGACGGTTCACTCGTCCGACCGATACTCCCCCCATCCCACTCCTCGCAAT
>JALWCU010000010.1 GCA_027015275.1 Bacteroidales bacterium
GGCCTGCGTCATACTGCCCAACCTGCTTATAATCACCAAGTTGAAATATCCATTTACCGTCCAGGTTGCCTTCTATGTAATTTGCCTGTACTACGGTATCTCCAGAGTCGGATAGCTCTACATAAGGGCCGTCGAGCAGTCCATCAGCATAATTTTCTCTAATAAGCAAGCGTCCGTCTGGATAATACCATACCCACTGTCCCTGTGGTTTGCCATTGTGATAATGTCCCTGTTCGAGCAAGCGTCCGCTGCGGTAGAAAAACTTCCATTTACCGATGCGTTTGCCGTCATGATATTGTCCTTGTGCCAAACGATGACCATCTTCGTAGAAAAGCGTCCATTTGCCAGTCTTTTTACCCGCACTATCTACCATTCCCTGACCGATTTTTATTCCCAGCTGATTATACCACACAGCACGGACAAGTCGTCCAGTTGTATCATAAAATTTGTGAATGCCCATTGGTATTGTGTCGGAATAAGCGCCTGCGTGCTTCAACTTGCCGTTTTTATAATATTCTTCGACGAAGCGTAAATTGCCTTTTTCCTGTTCTTTGACACGTGCAGCAGACTCCTTTATTAGCTGTCCGTTGCGATAACGCTGATATTTGACAAGAGTTCCATACTCAGAATATTGCTTGTAATATCCGTCTAATTTGCCATGACTATAAGTAGCTTCCCACTTTAGCTGGCCATTAGGATAATATTCCCGCCATATTCCCTGACGCCGTCCCAAACTATCAAAACGGTTTATTGAAGTGGACTCTACAGGATTGCCATATCGGTATGTGTAAATTGTAATTAACCTGCCATCAGGTGCATACTCAAATACTTGACCATGAATATAATTATCCTTGTATTGAGCTTTGCGCCATAGCTTACCGTCAGGATAGTAGAAATATGCCGGACCCTGGCGTTTATCGTCCACATACAAGACCTTTGACTTAACATTATTTCCAACATAGCCTGTGTCCAGTCGTGTGTAATATGTGTAATACCAACCATTTTTTTTACCCAAATAATAAGTAATTTTTTTTGTTGTATCTCCTTGTGCGTCATAGAATACCCAGCTACTGTCGAGCAAAAAATTTCGTCTATTCCCTTCTGATTTTTTCTTTCCATTGGGATAATAATTTACCCAGTATCCGTCAGGCTTTCCGTCTTTCATGTAACCTTCGCTTGACTTAACTCCATTGGGATAGTAAAAAACATTATACCCGTTAGGATTGATTTTACTGGTTCCAACCTGTGCCCATGTACTTGTTAATGAGATAGATAACAACAATATTATAGATAGTTTCTTAATCATAGCTTTTGATTTTTTGTATAAAAGCCCCTTGTGTAATCACATCATGAGCCCGCAGTCCCAGACTATCTGCCTGCCTGAGCCACTTAATACTGCGAAACTGCTTGCACGATGACAGGAAAATTATTTGTCTAAAATTAAAAAATTCTGACACTTCCTTTATATCTGTGTAAACATTACTTGCGAGCATAAGATAATCTAAATTTAGTTTTTTCTGTGTCGTGTTATCCAAAATGCTCCTATCGGCTAATATTAAAATTTTTTGGTTAAGAAAATTCATAACATTGCCATTGATAATTAGCTCATTACTTTTATAACTGAGTGAATCACTAAGCAAAAGATGCTTTGCACGAGACAAATGTGCATATTTCCAATAAGGTAAAACGTAAATATCTATAAGCGAATTATCTACAGAAGTGTCTGTAAGAATTACGTTGGTTACAGGCGAGATAAAATTAATAACGTTATGACCTGGAACATTATAAACAATAATCCTTGCGGGCGTTGTGAGCCGTATTTTATTAAACAAATTCACTCCTACAAAGAGCAAAATTCCTAACAATGAAGCAAAGAGATAAACTTTCTTCTTGTAAACAAGCAGCAAAATCACACAAGAGACAATGACATAGACCAGAGCCATTTGCCCAAAGGTTATGAACAAATGCAAAATAGTGGCACCTGGCAAAGACTCTGTCAGCTTTATTGCCCACAGCAACAATCTGACAAAAAATCTCAAACCATAGCCCACAATAGTAGCTACGAAAGTTAATCGGGCAATAATAAACAACAACAAGGCGAGATACAAAATTATGGCTGCCAACGGTATAGCAAACAAATTCGTTAGAATAAAATAATTAGGAAACTGATGAAAGGTATAAATAGCCAAAGGCATGGTACCTACCTGGGCAGCAACAGAGACACTGATAAGAGACCAAATATAATTCACAGGTCGGGGTAAATGCACAAGATTGTTAAGCAATGGATAAACCGCAACTATAGCGAGAACAGCCAGATAAGACATCCAAAAACCAAGAGAAAATAAATCTGTCGGGTAAAACAAAAGCAGAAAAAATGCCGAAGCTGCTAATGTATTGTAAACATTGGACTTAAAGCGAGTAACCATAGACAAGCTAATAACAGAAAACATGAAAACAGAGCGCCTTACAGAAGGCGAAAAACCTGTTATCAACGCAAAACCCCAGAGAACCAGCAAAATTATAATTAATGCTAACGAGCGCCATCGTGTCTTGAGCAATCCACTGAATATCAACAATAAGACACCATACAAAATACCAACATGCAAGCCAGACACAGCCAAAATATGCATAGCACCTGCATGCGAAAAACTCTGTAATGTTTCTCGGTCAAGAGCCTGTCGATAGCCCAGAGTCAGCGCAGCAAGGACTCTATATACCTTGCCTTTGATACCATACCTACGATATATGCTTAGCAAGCGCTCTCGCAGCTGTGTAGCCCACAATTTAGCTCTATTTCCGCCGCCTACTCCGACTATCCTTGCTTGTCCTGTGTCAACAAAAGCCGTGTAATAAATACCCTTGAGACGAAGATAATTCTGATAATCAAATTCATAAGGGTTGCCAAGGTTATGCACTGGCCTAAACTGAGAGCGAAAAATCACGCTGTCTCCATAATGTAGATGCCGAGCCAGCGGCGATGTGCGTAGATACAAAAGAACTTTAGCATGCAGCGGACTGAGCTGTGAGCTGTCCCCACAAGCAAACAGTTTCACTTGCACCTGAGTAGTTTTCTGCCTGATTCGTGGTGTATTATCCACAATGCCAGAATAATACATCTTCTGCTTTGGTAATTCTGCCCTGGCAGGAACAGCTAAATCAATAGCTACCAGCCCATAGACAAAAATCAGAGCATAAATGATAAGTTCCCTTAACCCTCGTCTCCTCACAGCCAAGGCAAAAAGAAGCAGAATAAGAGTCGCCATAGCCACAGCAGCAATAGGCAATGAGACGGAAAATTTTTCACCTACAAAAATTCCAGTCATCAGAACAAAGGCAAGTGGCAAAAAAGGATAACGGGCAAAGACATTTCGTCCCTGCCCGAGAGTAAAATCAATATTCTGATTTTCTGGCATAAAACTTTGATTGTATGAACAGAATTTTCAGATTTCGCTCAGCAGAGAGCAAACTTATATACAATTCTGGTCATTAGATACTTAGCAAAAAATCACATCTTGCTCCCATGCTTATTGGAATTGCTAAAAGTCTTGTGAAATGGCTCTTTGAACTCGGGGAAATTACGTTGCTTGGACCATAGCTTACCTTCTATTGGCTTTATTAACAAATTCTTGAGCCTGACCAGTCCAACATTAAACAATGAAGGCATTTTCACAGCCATGCCAAAGAGCTTGAAAACCAATCTTTCGCCTGTTTCTGGCAGACCCTGCTCTACATAATCACGACGATTAGCCAATAACAAATCTGGCAAAGGTATCTTAACAGGACAGACTTCCTCACACTTGCGACAAACAGTACAAGCAAAGCTAAGATGACCATATTCCTTAAATCCCTTGAAAAATGGCGTCAAGACCGAGCCAATTGGACCAGAATACACAGCATCATAAGTATAACCGCCAATATTCTGATAAATAGGACAGTAATTCAAACAAGCTCCACAGCGTATGCACTTCAGGGCAAGACGGTGTTCTTCGTGCTCGAGCAGACGCGTTCGTCCATTATCAAACAAAATAACGACCATTCGCTCCGGACCGGTGTCCTCGCCCTGTCGCCGCGGTCCTCTGACAATTGAATTATATACAGTAATGCTCTGACCTGTACCGCGGTTTGACAGAACTTGCCACATCAGGGACAAATATCGATACGAAGCAATTATTTTTTCAAACCCTGCTATTGCCACATGCACACGCGGAAAAGAAAAGCTCATGAAAGCATTTCCCTCGTTCTCTGTCAGAGCTATAGCACCCAGGTCCGCAATAAGGAAATTAGCGCCTGTAACGCCCATATCAGCCTGCACAAACTTTTCTCTCAAATATTTACGTGTATATTTGGTTAAAGTCTGCGGATCAGCGTCTGCGGGTGTACCGAATTTTTCATGATAAAGACGAGCTATATCCTGACGTGATTTGTGCATGGCAGGCGTTACAATATGATAAGGCCGCTCTCCAGCTTGCTGAACAATAAATTCACCCAGGTCTGTCTCAAATACTTGTACATCGCGGCTCTCAAGGAATTTATTCAAATCAATTTCCTCAGTAGTCATTGATTTACTCTTAACCACAAGTCGCACATGCTCTTGCTCTATTATCTGGTCAATAACAGAGAGCACATCACTTTCGCTATTAACGACATGCACTTCTATTCCGTTTTTTTTCATGTTATCCACAAGCTCATAAAGCAAGGTATCAATGTTGTCCAGAGCATATTGCTTGACTTGCGATGCCTGCTCTCTTGCCTTTTCAAAATCCCTGAACCTGAGTAAACCTTTTTCGACAGCAGCAAAGTATTTACCCAAATTATACTGAATCTTCCTGCGATGTTCTTTGTCAAAAGCGACTTTCTCTGCCTGTCGAAGGAACTGTTTCTTCTTTTCTGTCATCAAGCTTATTTTTTAACAGGAATCTTTTTTACTCTACGCTCATGCCTGCCACCTTCGAACTCAGCAGCGAGAAAAGCATCCACTATCACCTTGGCATAATCAAAAGCAATAAAACGCCCTGGCAAAGCACAGACATTTGCATCATTATGTTCTCTTGCCTGGCGTGCAATCTCCTCGTTCCAGCAATATGCAGCCCTGATTCCCTGATGCTTATTAGCAGTAATAGCTACTCCGTTACCACTTCCACACAGAATAAATCCCAAATCAAATTCTCCATTCTCTATTGCCTCTGCCAAAGGATGAACAAAATCTGGATAATCCACACTCTGTGTGGAATGCGTACCAAAATCATAAACTTCAAATCCCTTGTCTTTGAGATAATTCTCTATTTTTTCTTTTAGCTCAAATCCAGCATGGTCTGATGCTAAAGCTATCTTTCTCATAGTCTTATAAGTTTTAATTAACATTAATTTCGTACAAATTGTTAATATGAACAAAGTTGTTGTTCAAAATCCATTGAAATTAATTTTGTTCACAAAATATACATTTTTTTCAAGAGAGTTTTCAAAAGAATTTAAGTACATATTAACAGGTATCTGAATCTCTAAATCATCAAGACAATTAACATTAGAGTTAATAACACCTGTTGAAAAAAATTATTATAAATTATAAATCAGAGTGATAAAAATAAAAATGAATTTACATATTTGTTAAAAACAAAGGGCAAAAGCAAAAATTAATTTTACAAATTTATTTTTGCACAGTTTGCACGCGCTAAAACAATAATAATTAAATTAGACAATAAAATTTTTTAAAATTAATAATTATGAATGAATATATAAAAGATGTGGACATAAACAATACCACCCCCCTTGAGGCCTTGAACTTTCTTGCTATGTTGAAACAGGAACTCCAGAAAGCGGCATTGAAAGAGGCCAGAGGACAAAAATTAGATTGATGCAGTTTAAAAGTGCAGGTTTTAAAATAGCG
>JALWCU010000011.1 GCA_027015275.1 Bacteroidales bacterium
TCTTACAATAACTTTTGCTGGGTTATTTTTTTTTTTTTTTTTTTCACAAAGTCGTGATTCTCTGCAAATAGCCGAAGACTTAATCAATAACCAGAATTTCAGTAAAGCAATACTTTTTTATAAGAACTTCATAAGCATGGACCCCAAGAACCCAGATCTTCATTTCAAGTTGGGATTCTGCTACTTAAATACCAATGGCAAGCGTGATAGTTCAATAAACCAATTCAAACATGCTCTGGAACTATTGGCTAATCCCAAAGCAAAGCGTAGATCTGATCTTACTCCAGCAGAAGTTAAATTTTATCTTGCCAGAGCCTATCGTGTAAATTATCAGTTTGATACCGCTATCGTCTTACTGTCCCAGCTTAGAGCCGAAGTAAGAAACAGAAAATTCCGCAGATACATTGAAGATGAGCTGACGAAAGCAGAAACAGGATATGAATTAATGCAGCATCCATTAAATATCGAGGTCGAAAACTTGGGTGAACCAGTGAATTCACCATATACAGAGCATAGTCCTGTAGTAACTGCCGATGAATCAGAGCTTTATTTTACATCCCGCAGAAAATTGAATTCAAAGAGCAAACTGCTCTACGACGGTGAATATGACGAAAATATTTATGTAGCTTTCAGAGATAGCCTTGGACGCTGGAGCAAAGTAGAACCACTTAACACGATTAACACACCAGAGCATGAAGCGACTATCAGCATCTCTTACGATGGTACAGAGCTATTTATATACAAAGACGATGACAATGGCTCTATTTATGTTTCCCATTACAGAAATGGCCAGTGGACAGCACCTAAGAAATTGGGCCCGAATATTAACACACCATATAGAGAGACAGATGCTTCCCTGTCTGTAGATGGCAAATCACTATACTTCACAAGCGACCGTCCAGGTGGATACGGCGGATTGGATATCTATGTTTCACATTTACAGTCTGATGGCACATGGGGCCCGGCAAAAAATCTTGGGCCTACGATTAATACAAACAAAGACGAGGAAGGACCATTTATTTTTTACGACGGTCGTACCCTGTTCTTCAGCTCCAAAGGACACAACACAATGGGCGGCTATGATATCTTTAAATCAACGCTCACAGACTTTGGTACATGGACTGTTCCAGAAAATTTGGGCTACCCGATTAATTCAATCGAAGATGACGTTTTTTATTATCCCACAGCGGATAACAAAAGGGCTTATTTTGCATCCAGACGGCGCAAAGGCTATGGACGAAGTGATATTTATGTAATGAAAATACATCAAACTGCTCGCTCGCCTATCACAATTTACACTGCAAAACTGGTTTCTTGCTCAGGCCAGATACCACCAGTTGATATAACCTACGAGGACATTGCTACGGGCGACTATTATATCGCCACGCCCAAGAACAACCGCTTTATAATGGTAGCACACAAGGGACATTTATATAGACTTACAATAGAAGCCAATGGAGATACAATATATAATGAACAGTTTTATGTTAACAAAGATGCGCCAGATTACTTGATGTTTCCTCCTATAAGAGTAGATAGCAACACGCCTTGTCCTCAAAAAACCTGGGCTACCGAACGGGTAAAAAATGATACTGTCATTGCGGATAAATTCGGCAATGTATATGACAAGTTTATAGAAATAGAAAATATCCTATTCCCATATAATGCCGTAGGGCAAATTCCTAACAACAAGACACTCAACACCCTCGCAGACTATCTAAAGAATAATCCTCAGGCAGTTATTCAAATAATTGGTTACGCAGATGCAAGTGGACGTGCCTCATACAATTATATTCTTGGTATGAAACGTGCGCAGGCTGTTAAAGATTACCTTGTCAAACATGGCGTCAATCCCAAGCAGCTGGTAGCAACGAGTTTTGGCGAAGAAAACCCAATTGCAATTAACAGAAACCCGGATGGGAGCTGGAATAAACAAGGGCAACGCCTTAACAGACGCGTGGAATTTAGAATATTAAAACAGGGACACCAAACATTGTTAATAAAAGCCATGCGAGTACCACCTAATCTAAAAAATCCGTATTATAAATTCAACTATCACAAAAATCCAAAGGTAAACATCGAAGTGAACTACTGATTTTACATTTTCGTCAATCTTGTTTAAATTTAACAGCCAAATTTAATTCGAATCTATGCATTTAGATAAAAATAGTTATCAAGTCATATTCGGAAATAAATATCTGATTATAAAGTATTTCCCCTCCCCCTCTTTACTAATGTTGCATTGGGCAAATACTTCCGATAATATGACTACTAAAGATTTCGAAGATTCTATATCAGTGGTACCCAATATAATAAAAAAATATAGTCCAAAGCGCTTTTTCAACAACATGAAAAATTTCCGGTTTCCTCTGGATACTCACAAGACCAATATGCCTATGAAAATATTATCAATGATTGAGGAAATGCCTGAATTTGACAAGCAAGCTTACGTACTACCCACAAAAATAGATTGCTTTATGGCGATTCGAAATCTCATAGATCAGTTAAAGCCCCAGTTTACTTACAACATTTTTATAAACGAAGAAGATGCTTTAGAATGGCTGCTTTCATAAAATTTTTTATGTTTTAAAAAATTTATTTTATTTGTCCACAGCTAAAAAAACAAAAATAATTGCTTATGTACAACTTACTAAAAGGTAAAAGAGGCATTATCTTCGGTGCCTTAGACAAAAAATCTATGGCCTGGCGAATAGCAGAGCGTGCTGTCGAAGAAGGCGCCCGTGTTACTCTGTCCAATACAGCAATGGCCATACGATTTGGCAATGTCAAGGAATTAGCAGAAGAACTGGGCACTCAAGTCATTCCAGCTGATGCTACAAATATCGAAGACCTTGAGAATGTTTACACACAGTCCATGGAACTGTTGGGCGGAAAAATAGATTTTGTTTTGCATTCCATTGGCATGTCCATGAATATCAGAAAGAACAAACCATATACTGAAGTGGGGTATGACTTTTATATGAAAACCCTTGATATATCCGCTGTTTCATTTCACAAGATCATCCAGGCTGCACACAACTTAGATGCTATGAATGAATGGGGCTCTTTCGTGGCTATTACATATATTGCAGCGCAGAGAACTTTTGATAAGTATAATGACATGGCAGACGCCAAGGCTCTACTCGAGTCAATTGCTCGCAGCTGGGGATATTATTATGGCAAAGAGAAGAAGGTGCGCGTTAACACAGTCTCACAGTCCCCTACACCAACTACAGCCGGACAGGGTATAGAAGGCTTTAACGTGTTCTTTGAATATGCAGAGAAAATGTCGCCCCTTGGCAATGCTGACAGCAATGAGCTGGCAGACTATGTCGTAACGCTTTTCTCAGACCTCACACGTAAAGTTACCATGCAGAACCTGTTCCATGATGGAGGTTTCTCCTCTATGGGCATGAGCGAGGAGCTTATGAAGCAGTTCTTAAAAAAATAACAATTACACCTCATTTTTTGCGTTTTACATAAAAACACCCCCCGCTGATAGAAAATCAACGGGGGGTGTTTTTGACAATAACAGCTACTTTTCCTATACTCCAAGCTCTTCGAGAGTGTTCTGCACCATAACAGCTGCCTCATGCAGAGAATCAGCATATTTAGCTGGAATATTATTATCAGCCAAAATCTGACGTGCTAGCTCACTGTTTGTACCTTTGAGACGTATAACCAAAGGAACATTGATCTGGCCGAGCTCTTTGTATGCAGCGACAACACCATTTGCTATACGATCGGCACGGACAATGCCACCAAAAATGTTAATCAGTATAGCCTTAACATTTTCTTCCTTAAGAATAATCTCCAGTCCTGCTTTAACGGTCTCTGGGGTAGCCTTGCCACCTACGTCTAAGAAGTTAGCAGGATTACCGCCTGAGAGTTTAATCATATCCATAGTGGCCATTGCCAGACCAGCGCCGTTTACCATACAACCCACATTGCCATCAAGCTTGACAAAATTCAGCCCATACTTAGAAGCCTCAAGCTCTGAAGGGTCTTCCTCCGTAGGGTCATGATATTCTTTGTACTGGGAATGGCGGAAAAGTGCGTCATCGTCAAGCTTGACCTTGGCGTCGGCTGCATAAATTTTATCATCCGAAGTCTTAAGCACTGGATTAATCTCTACCAAAGAAGCATCCGCACCAATATAAGCATTGTAAAGAGAAGAGATGAACTTAACAAAATTCTTGAATGCTGTGCCGCTCAAGCCAAGATTAAACGCTATTCTACGCGCCTGGAAAGGTAGTAGCCCAACGGCTGGGTCTATTTCTTCCTTAAAAATAAGCTCGGGTGTCTGCTCGGCTACTGCTTCAATGTCCATACCACCCTGTGGCGAATACATTATCAAATTGCGCCCAGTAGCCCGGTTAAGCAGAATGCTCAGGTAAAATTCCTTTACATCGACTTTTCCTTCTGCATTAGCATAGTAAATGCCCTGCTCTACCAAAACTTTGCGTACAAGCTTACCCTGCGGTCCTGTCTGGTGAGTAACAAGGGTCATACCTAAAATCTGGTCCGCATATTTGCGAACATCGTCAAGGCTCTTGGCAATTTTAACTCCGCCTGCTTTACCACGTCCGCCAGCATGTATCTGAGCTTTAACTGCCCACGTATCTGTGCCTGTTTCCTGTTGTACCTTTTTGGCAGCTTCGAGAGCTTCATCAACATTAAAAGCGACATAACCTACAGGTACAGGTACGCCAAAACTTCTGAGAATTTCCTTTGCTTGATATTCGTGAAGATTCATAACCTTTTGTATTTACCAATTTTTTTAGTGCTCTAAAAATATCCAAAAATGATTAAAGAAAAAAATTTTATAGAACACATATCGATATGACGTCATGTCGGCATTCTTGCCCTATGCTTTTGTCCGAAATGTTTTAAGCTATTTAACACAGTTGTTCAAAAAAACGTGGAAGTCAGAGTTGAACCTACCACTGAAGATTGCTATCTAAGGCTTAGACTATGGTGCGTGCAAGAGTTTATACGTTTATTCTTCTATCTACCTTTTTAATTATCATATTTATAATGAATTGATGCATGATGGTACTATAAGCAATAGGAAGTCGCTATTTCATTATTTTCCGTTCAATATATCTATCAGCCTAATCGTTAGATTGTAGACTGCTTCTAACTGCTGAAAATTATTTATGTTTCTATTGATACTTAATTGTAATCTATATGCACCATTCTTAACAGGCTCTGCGCCTATAAACATTATGTTTTCTCGCAAAATAGTCTCGGCAATATTCTGGTTGTTTATGATTTCTATAACGCTATCATTATCATTAGCTTTAACAATATAGCTCTGGTTAAATTTTTTATTCCTAGACTTTATCTTGTGCTTACTCAGTAGGCTCATTATTTTGTCAATAAAATCGCTCTGACTTATCTCAAACCAAACATGAGGCATATTTCTATTGAAATTACATTCAACAAAAAGTGGTTTGGTGTCTGATTCAGTAAATTTCACTTGTGCATTATCGTAAACAAAGGTCAGCTGAAGTCTGTTCAAATCTTTTGAAACTGTCGTAAATATTTTGAACTCAGCATTTATCTTCTTTGCCAATTCTTGCCAAAAATCTGCTTTTTTTGCTACATCCCAAAAACCTAAAGTCCAGTGTTGTGATTTTGACATTTGAGTATTGATGTTTTATAGAAGCGAGTTTGACTCAATATATATTTCTGAGATTTATTTGCGGCTAATGGTTATGTGTTCATTTTATTTACTCTTTAGCACTTTATCAGATTGAAAGTAAAATACTAATTCTTATGAACTTTAGCCAATTTTTGCACTTTGAAAAGCTCAATGTTACAGTTCATTTTTATTTTTTTCTTATCATAAAATTAAAAAATATGTACAAACTCATAGTA
>JALWCU010000012.1 GCA_027015275.1 Bacteroidales bacterium
CGTCATTTATATCTCTGACTGCTGGCTTTGTTGTTTTTATCATGGCAACCCTGGGTATGGCTTTCCCTTCGCCTGGCGGAATGGGTAGCTGGGACTTTATGGCAATAGAAAGTCTTAAACTCTATGGGGTGAGTGCAGAACACGCTGCTACTTATTCCCTTATAACACATGCTTCACAAATAATTTTGTTAATTACTTTTGGCTTATTATCTTTAGTTGCTCTTTCTTTTGTTAAACCATTAGACCAGATACAAACTTTAAAAAAACAGAACGATGAACAATAACAAAACAAGTTTAATTGTTAGTGTGCTTTCAATAATCATAGCTATCATAGCTATTATATTTGCTCTTACTAAGAATAACAAGACAACCACAGAGAAGGTTAATGCACCTATTAACACTTCGGGATTGAGAGTCGCTTTCGTCAATGTCGATACTTTGCTTAATCATTACGACCTGTACAACAATTTGATGATTAGTTATTACAACAAACAAAATACTTATGAACGTCAACTACAGTCCAAGCTTACTGCTCTTCAGCGCCAAGCCATGACTCTGCAAGACCAATATAAGAAAGGACTGATTACTACGATTACTTACCAGCAGAAGATGCAGAGCCTACAGGCTGAACAGCAAAAAGTACAGCAGTGGTATCAGCAGAAGAGCCAAGAACTTGCTCAAGACCAACAGCTTATTATGAACAGAGTAACTGACAGCGTCATCAGCACTATTAACCAGTTTAACAAAGATGGAAAGTATCATTTGATTTTCAATAAAGCTGCCCTTCTCTATGGTACACCCGGCATGGAGATTACAGACACTCTTATAAACTTGATGAATGCCAAGGTTAACATTAACCCGCAGAAAAAGTAATTTTTTTCAATCCTTTGAAATTTATATATTTCGGTATGTTCACCTTTTAGTGGACATACCGTTTTTTGTCAAAAAATTGTGTACTATGACGGACAGTTGGCTTGAAATATTTGGTTACGTAGCTTCACTTATTATTTTGATTTCTATCTTGATGAATTCAATTGTCAGGCTGCGTGTTATTAATCTTATCGGCGCCACGATGTTCTCTATTTATGGTTTTATGATTGGGTCGGTTCCAGTGGGGTTTGTCAACGGAGCTATTGCACTGGTGAATGTCTATTACTTAGGTAAGATGATTGTCGAGAAAGAGTATTTTAAAATTTTGAACGTACGCGGGGATAGTTATTATCTCAAAGAGTTTTTGTCGTTTTATGAAAAGGACATTAAAAAATTTTTCCCTGATTTTGTTTATGAGCCAATGAAAAATCGTTATAGCTTTTTTATTCTCAGAAACATGAATGTTGCCGGCATCTTCATGGCACGGGAATTTACACCTGGTACACTTTTGATAACACTGGATTATGCTGTGCCTGCTTACCGTGACTTTAAAATGGGTAAATATGTGTTCAATATTTATTCGAAAAAAATGGTAGAAGACGGATACACACGCCTTGTAGCGTATTCCCACAATAGACAGCATCAGCGCTATCTCAAAAAAATGGGATTCGCTAAAAAACAATTAGACAATGAACATTATTTTGTAAAATTATTAGTATAATGAGTATCAAGGAATTATATAAACTATTTGAGCAAGCAAATTTCAAAGTCAGTACAGATAGTCGTCAGATAGAACCAGGCGCAATTTTTTTTGCAATCAAAGGTGAAAAATTCGATGGTAATGCTTTTGCAGCCAAGGCTCTGGACAACGGCGCTTCCGTTGCTGTTATTGACAACAAAAAATATCACATTCCAAGTAAAACAGTATTGGTCGATAATGTCCTGCACTATCTTCAGCAGCTCTCTGTTTATCATAGGCGCTTGCTGGGAACTCGCATTATTGGTCTGACAGGAACAGCCGGGAAAACAACCACTAAAGAAC
>JALWCU010000013.1 GCA_027015275.1 Bacteroidales bacterium
ATTGTAAAAAGGGCGAATAATTATTCGCCCCCTAAAGTTTGGACATTTTAAGTAGGTGTGTTTTTATTTCTTGACGCACTCACACGTTTTTGGTAATATCCATATCAGAACCTTTTGGAGGCAACTGAGATGGACAAATCAGAAAACATTCAAGAAATCAAAGATGAAATTTTAGACGCCATGGAGATATCATTGGAGGCGCAACTGAAAGCTATACAGAAATTAAGACGCAAGAACAGAGAAGAGAAGAAAACCCCAAGAAAAGGGCGGATGTCTCAATTGGATATGGTTTATGACATATTGTTAAGAGCGGGTTCTCCTCTTCATATTATGGAAATTATAAAGAGGGTAGAGATGTTCCACGGGGTACGTTTAGAAAGGGAATCCATAGTATCCGCCCTGTCAAAAGAGGTTAAGAAACGAAAACGTTTTATCCGGACTGATAAGAACACCTTTGATATTTTGCAGGATGAGGAAGACTGATGCTACAAGAAATACTGGATTTGATGCAAAGGGGCTGGTCAGGAGTATTCAAGCAGAAGAGGACTTTGAGGTTTGCCATCACTTTTGCAATAGGCATGTTGTTTACAATAGGGAGGCGGACAATAAGTCGTACGATTTGTGCACTCGGACAACAGAATAAGGACTGGAGTGGTACCTATAAATTTTTCTCAAGAAGTGATTGGGATGCGGATGAATTGTTTGAACCTGTTATAGAAGGATATTTTGAGAAGTTTTCAGAAGGGCCGATCGTGGTCTCATTTGACGATACCAAAATCAAAAAGACCGGTAAAAAGATTCCTGAAACATTCTGGCAACGTGACCCCATGTCACCACCATTTCATGCAAATCTTCAATGGGGTTTGCGTATTGCCCATGCCTCTTTGTCGTTTCCTACCTATCTCATCGGTGGTACCGATGCCAGGGGAATCCCTGTCAGATATTGGAGTGCACCTGCCATAAAGAAACCTGGTAAACGAGCCACGGACAAAGAAATTGAAGCGTATAAAAAAGGAAAAAAAGAACACAATCTTTCCACTGTCTTTCTGGAGCAAATGAAAAACTTACGTGAGGATTTCGATGCCCATGGGGCGTACGATCGGCCTATGCTCGCTGTGGTCGATGGAAGTTTGTGTAATCGAACAATATTCAGTGCAGAACTCGACAGGACCATCATTGTGGCGCGTGCTCGTAAAGATGCAAAACTCTGTTTTCCTGCTCCACCAGGAACAAGAAGAAAATACTCGGAAGAAAAATTTCAACCCCAGGAGGTAAGGACTGATGAATCAATTCCTTGGGAAACCACAAAAATATTTTTTGGAGGAAAACTACGGGTTATCAGGTATAAAACTGTAAATAATGTCTTGTGGCAGAGAGGTGCCGGTACAAAATTAATTCGACTCATTGTCGTCGCCCCTCAACCATATAAAACATCAATCAGGTCAAGAACTTATTACCGTAAGCCAGCTTATCTATTTACTACTGACACTACAGGACCCATCGAGACGTTGATACAAGCTTACTTTGACAGATGGCAGATCGAGGTTAACCATAGAGACACAAAACAGTTCTTAGGTGTTGGACAGGCCCAGGTCTGGTCAAAAAAATCTGTTCCTCGACAACCTGCTTTTGCGGTCGCAGTTTACAGCTTACTTCTTCTGGCAGGACTAAATCTGTATGGTCCAAATAGAACAGATGATTTCATACCTTTACCTCGATGGCGCAAATCTGCCAGACGGCCTTCAACTTTGGATTTAGTTTCTTTACTCAGAAATGATGTTATCGAAACGCATTTTTCAGATACCATCCAACAAATCATCCCACAAAATATGCCCAAAAATGCCATCAAGTACGCCTACGGGTGAAACTTTTTGTCCAAAGTCCAGGGTCTGCCTTTGGCAGATTCG
>JALWCU010000014.1 GCA_027015275.1 Bacteroidales bacterium
TTTTTGAGCAAAGAGTAAAACTGCTGTTCTTTTTAGTTTTATACCAAATAGTATTTTATTTTGTGTTAATAATCGTTTTGTAACTACCGATGTTGCAGATAGGTAGGGTAATTTATTGGACTATATCGCGTGTCCAATCGGTATTATGTTATAGCGCAAAGGAAGTCGCAACAGATAAATCTTAAGCCATTCATTTTTGTCCACAGAAAAAGTCCTGCCAGCACGAGCCAGCAGGACTTGAGGATAATGGAGCTTTTAATCCCAGCATTTAGTCAAGGTCAAATTTAATTCCCTGAGCCAGAGGTATATCATAGCTCCAGTTAATTGTATTGGTCTGACGGCGCATGTAAGCTTTCCATGCGTCAGAGCCAGCTTCGCGTCCACCGCCTGTGTCTTTTTCACCACCAAAAGCGCCACCAATTTCAGCACCAGATGTACCGATGTTCACATTGGCAATACCGCAGTCTGAGCCTTCGTGAGAGAGGAATTTCTCAACTTCGATGAGGTTTTCAGAGAAGATAGCCGATGAGAGGCCTTGAGTAACGCCGTTGTGAATCTCGATTGCTTCTTCGATAGTCTTGTACTTGAGCAAATAGAGAATAGGTGCAAAGGTCTCTTCCTGAACGATTTTGAATTCGTTCTTAGCTTCGAGCAAGGTAGGACGGACATAAGTACCTGTGTCAAAGAGACCGCCGCTGTAAACGTAATTTCCATAAACCAGTTTTCCGCCTTCTTTGAGAGCTTCGCCGATAGCCCATTGGTAGGTCTCTACTGCCTGGCGGTCAATCATTGGTCCAACAAGTGTCTCTGGATCAAGTGGATGTCCGACTCTGTCCTCCAGCTGTTTGTAAACATTGAGCAGACGGCCCACAAATTCGTCATAAACAGCCTCGTCAATAATCAGACGACGTGTTGTAGTACATCTTTGACCTGTTGTACCTACGGCACCAAATACAACGGCACGTATAGCCAGGTCGAGGTTTGCATGACGTGAGATAATTATTGCATTATTACCGCCGAGCTCAAGAATTGTACGGCCCAGGCGTTTGGCAACGCGGCTGTGTATGCGGCGACCTACAGGGATAGAACCAGTAAAGGATATAAGTGGCATGCGTTTGTCATCTACAAAGTTGTCGCCAAGATTACGTGAGCGTGCTATTATGACATTAATAATTCCTTCGGGTAAGCCATTGTCCTTGAGTACGTCTGCCATGATGTTCTGCACAGCAATAGCGCACAAAGGAACCTTGGAAGAAGGCGCCCAGATGACGACATCACCAGCAACGAGAGCAATCATTGCATTCCATGCCCATACAGCTACTGGGAAGTTAAAAGCAGTGATAATGCCTACTGGTCCTAGTGGATGCCACTGCTCATACATACGATGGCGTGGACGCTCTGAGTGCATTGTCAGACCGTAGAGCTGGCGGGACAGACCTACTGCAAAGTCTGCTATGTCAATCATTTCTTGTACTTCACCCAAGCCTTCTTGATAGATTTTACCCATTTCATAGGAAACGAGTTTTCCTAGGTCGTCTTTGTATTCACGTAGTTTTAATGCTATCTGACGGACAATCTCTCCACGCTTGGGTGCTGGTATCATTCTCCAGTACTTGAATGCTTCCTGTGCTTTGTCAATAACTTTCTGATAATCGTCCCATGTTGCCTCTTTAACCTTGGCAATGAGCTGGCCATCAGCAGGTGAATATGATTCGAGCCAATCCCCAGTAGTTTCTATCCACTGTTGACCTGTGGAAGCTCCTAGATTTTCGGCCTTGATACCCAGGCGGTCTAAAGACTTTTTGATTTCGTATTTCTCTTCCATTGTTCTGTATTTTTTGAAGTTTATGCTATTACAAAGATAGGTCTTTTGACAAAAAAGTAAAACAAATTTACTTTTTGCTGTCAGTGGCTTTAATAAATTATTTTGATGCTAAAGAACACCTCTCGTCCAGGGCCTGGGTGATAAGAATTGCCGTCGGGGTCAGGCTCTGTAAAAGCAATGTAGTGGTTGTTTAGCAGATTGTTTAAAGCGAAATTTGTCTCTATTCTCATGTTACTAATTTTCCGGGTATAAGAAATCTCCATATTAACAAGGTTATAGCCATGATACCAGGGCTTGTAAATGCTCGGGTTAAGTAGTTCTTGGTATATCTGCCGATCTGTGTAAATTACCCATGGTGAGCGGTAATCATCCTGAATGCTTACCCAGGTATTTCTCAATGGTCTCACGGATAACTGCGTAAATAGTACATGTTCGGGACTATTAGGTAAATATTGGCCAGCGTGTGGCGGATGAGTTAGAACAATGCTTGTATCCGAGAAAATAGGATCGAGGCTTGCCGAAACATACTTGAAATTAGAAAATGTGTGTGCAGAGCTTATTCTGATGTAATCTGTGGGCTTATATGAAACATAGACCTCAAGACCACGACGCAGAGAATTTCCGGCATTTCCGTAGGAAACTTCTTGGTTCCCACGGCCGTGCAGTTTGAAGCGGAAAAAATCATTCCCTGTGTGCATTACAAAGCCTGTTATTTCATAATTTAGATTACAACCAGCGCCTTTGATACCTGTCTCGTAGGTGATTGATGTCGAGGGACCAAGTGTGTGTTGAAGCCAGAGTAAGAAAATGGATTGTTTGCCAGTTCCTCGGTGGATGGCGGAATAAAACCTGTGGAGATATCGCTATAAATCGTTAGCATTGGACGCAGATTATAACTAATTCCAGCTCTATAGCTCAGATGCGTGAATTGTTTGTTGCTAAAAGCAGAGTTAAGTGGCAAGAGCTCGTTATAAAGCTCATTATTGATAATATCGTAACGCACACTCAGCAATGCAGTCAGGCGGCCAAAGCCCAGACTGTAAATCATATAAGGGCTTATGCTCCATTGTTTTATAAAGTCATTTGTCAGCAGAGAATCTGATTCAAAGTTGAGTTGATCCAGTCGGTCTTGTCTGTGTGGCAGTGTGTTTTGACGAGAGATTCAAAGTTATTATACGATTGCTAATAATATTTACAGGTAGAATAAAAACGTATAAAACGCAGAGTATCAGGAATATGCGGCTATATTTGCGCACGCATAGAAGTTTGCTTCAAATTATTATTTTCTCTGCAAGGCAAAAAATTTTCTTCAGCAGACTGAGCTGGAAAGATAACTAAACAAAAACTTTCAAAGTCCAATACACTTTTATAGCTTTGGCGTAAATTTTGACAATAATCATTAACAAAGAAAAATTCTAAACACCATGAAACATCCTGACAAAGTTAACATCGGCTTTTTCCCAACGCCAGTCCATAAATTGGAAACACTGAGTAAGAAATATCCATACAATCTTTTCATAAAAAGGGATGATCTGACAGGTCTTGCCTTTGGTGGCAACAAAACCCGAAAATTGGAATATCTCATAGCAGATGCCCTGGACAAAGGCGCACGCACAATAGTTACAGAAGGCGCGGCCCAGTCCAATCATGTCAGACAAACAATGGCAGCTGCACGTAAGTTCGGACTCGAACCACATGCAATACTATTCAAACCAGAGCCAGAGGACTATGACGGCAACATTCTGATAGACATGTTCATGGGTACTAAAATACATTGGGTAAAACGCGATGAATTGTACTCTGAGCGAATAAAAGTCATGGGCGTTATACGCGATTGCCACGGACAAGACCCATATTTTATTCCTATGGGTGGATCAAATGAGATAGGCCTTTGGGGCTACATTGATGCAATAGATGAACTTAAAACACAGCTCGAGATGAGCGGACAAAAAATAGACTATATTGTTTTTGCCTCTTCCTCTGGCGGTACACATGCTGGAATGCTAATCGGTAAAAAGCTCTATTATCTCCAGGCGCAAATAATTGGTATTGAGATTGATAAGAATATGTATCCAGATAAAACCGTACATGACCATATCAAGACAATAACACAATATGCCACTGCTGACTTCGAGCTTCCTGTCAGTATCGACGGTGAAGACATCATACTTATCGAAGAATATAACGAAGCTGGCTATGGTGTTGTAACAGACCTGGAACGGAATGCAATCTACACAATGGCACGGCAGGAAGGGATCTTACTTGACCCTGTTTACACTGGCCGTGCTTTCGGCGCATTGCTGAACCTAATGGACAAGAAATATTTTCCCGAAGGTAGTAATATACTCTTCTGGCACACAGGAGGTCAGCCAGCTCTCTTTGCATACCGAGATAGGCTGTTTACCCGTCATATACCCGGAAAAGATAACGAGAACCTGGTATAATATCTATTTGACACCCAACATAGTCCATATCAGTACGCTTTGTTTAACTTAGTAAAAGCTAACTAACACGGATTGAAGATAGTTGTCCCATTAGCTCGGTATTATCTGTCCCAATTTATTCGGGATGCCAAGCTTGTTTAGAGCTAAAAAAGTGGTGCCTGGTCTATATGCTATTGCCAGATAGCAATGTATAGGCATTATGTGCAGGAATTGACATCGTGCTCATTTTCTGCTTTTTTCCAGGGCCAAAGTACGCTCAAGCAGAGTAGTATAAATAGGTTTATTACCCATTAGTCGTGTGAACACAGCAGCTGTGGCTGTTGTTACTATCAAAGGCAGAATCATTTCATAATTTGCCGTCATCTCAACAGCAAGTACAAGTCCAGTCAAAGGTGCTATCACTGTCGAAGAGAAAATAGCAGCCATACCCGCAATAGCAAATACACCAATATTTGAAACTAAGTTAGGGAAATAATACTGCGAAACAGAACCGAAAAACATGCCAAACAGAACGCCCAGCGTCAGCAACGGAGCAAAAATACCACCTGGTACGCCTGTGCTATAACTAAATATTGACAATACAAATCTTGCCAAAAATAAAATCGCTAAAAATGACAAAGTATAAGAATGTGCAAGTACTTTGGAGATAACATCATAACCACCGCCAATCATCCCTGGGAAAAATATGCCTACTGTAGCTATTATAACGCCAGTAATCAAGCCCATGGCAATAATTGGTAGCCTAAGCTTAATCTGAAAAAAATCCAACGAGAAGATAAGCAATTTGTTGTAAATATAACCAATGACGCTAAAGAAAAGCCCAAGGACTATAAAAAGCCAAAGAGCTGACAGATTAGGACTTGAGTAAACAGTCATATCTATTACAGGTGCAGGACTAATCAATGCTCTAACCACAAAGTCAGATGTGGCAGAACCTATCATAATAGCTGCAACAGAGTAAAAATTAAACTTAAAATGATCGTGCATCTCTTCAATGACAAAGATAATTCCTGCAAAGGGCGCATTAAAAGCACTAGCAAGTCCTGCTGCTGCACCTGCTGAAACTAACGGGTTGTTCTCTGTATCAGGCTGGTTGAATATATCTTTAATCATCTTACCCACATTGGCTCCCAGCTGGATTGTCGGACCTTCTCGACCCAGCAGAAGGCCACTGCCAAGGGAGAAAAGAGATGCAAAAAATTTTACTGGTAGTACACGTTTCCACCTCATAGGGCGCACATCGTCAAGAGCGCCCTCAATTTCCTGCACACCACTACCTGAAGTCTCGGGTGCGAACTTCCTGACCAAAAATAAGGCTACTGTTATACACATTATAGCCAGTACAATTGCTGTAAACCAGCCAATAATACCATGGGAACTGGCTTTTGCATAAAGCATATTTCTGTAATCCTCGACATAACTGAGTACATACCTAAAAAAGGCACCCACAGCACCAGCTACTAATCCTATAAAAAAAGCATTGATAAGTAATCTAACTTTTTTAGCATTCATTCTTGTATAATACCCGTTTAATTTATGACATCTACTGCATTTAATCACTTATTGTTAGTTTAGATATGATTTTAATATATCATACAATTATAAAAAAAAAAGAATGGTATTGCAAAATATTATACTAAACACGCAATTAAAACACTTTTTTTTAAATTGTAAATGCCATCTATGCATATAATAACATATTTTTTCTAAATTTAAGCATGAGAATAAGAGTAAGGGTATAAACCTATGGATCATGGGAAAATCTATTTTAAATATTATAGACAATTACATACCACAGAAAAATAAAGAAGACAGAGATCTATACTATCAGTCTTTCCTTTTGGTAGGAATGTTCTTTCTGTCTATCTTTTTTGTTTTCTTTTACTTTTCCGTCCATTTAATTATAGAAAATTATTACTAAAGTTATAGTCTGATACCTCTGTTTTTAGTACAAATGATTATGCTAATTTCATATCCCCGCTCAGGTAATAATGCTTTGTGGGGCAATGTATTCATTGGTGGTGGATTTACATCATTTTTGCTGATTGCCGTATTTACAGGTGGTATTCATTCTTCTGTGATTCCATGGTTCGTTAGTGTTTCGATAGCTGGGTTTCTTTTTGCCAATCGAAAGTCAGGTCTTTTTTGGACTTCTTTGTCTCTTGTTACAATTACAACTCTATATGTCCTTGATGCATATAATGTGCTTTTCCCAATTCATTATCCTCCAAAATTTGAGTCTCTTGTTTATTTTTTATCTTATTTAGGTTCAGCCATTTATGTGATTCTTGTCATTTTGGGTTACGAATTTCTTAGTACAAAAAAGCAAGACCAACTCAAGAGGCTTCTCCAGCTTAAAAAAGAATTTGAGGAAGAATTGCTCCAACAGCAAGAGGAGATCAAGGCACAGCGCGACCGCTTATTAGAATCAGAGCAAATGATACGCAGGATATTAGAAGCAATGCCAGACCCAGCTTTTATGATAGATCAAAATGGTGTGGTAACGATGTGGAATAAAGCTCTCGAAGAAATGACAGGCGTAAAAGCTGAGGATATACTGGGCAAAGGCAATTATGAATATTCTCGGCCTTTTTATGGAGAACCAAGGCCAATACTTATTGATCTGGCAAAAATCGATGATGATTATCTCAAGAAAAATTACTCAAATATCAAGAAAATTGGAGATATATTGCAGGCCGAAACTTACGTACCTTCATTGCGTGGCAAGGAGCGATATCTCATTGGTCGTGCTATAGCCCTTTATAGCCAAACTGGCGATTATATCGGTGCGGTGGAAGTTATCCACGACTATACAGAAAAGAAAAAGGCATTTGAAAAAATAGAGCAGCAACAACAGCAGCTTTGGCTTTTGTCTCTCGTTGCTTCTGAGACACATAATGTTATAACTATCATGAAACCAGACGGTAGGTTACTTTGGGTAAACAAGCCTTTTACAAAAGCTTTTGGGTATAGCAACCAGGATTTGGACAGAGGAATTTCTATCTTTGAGTTCTCCAATATTCCCGATTTTGAAAAGAGATGGGAAAAAATGCTTGTTGAGAAAAGGCCCTTGACCTATGAAAATGAATTTACTACAGAGCAAGGCGAGAAGAGATATACTCAGACCACACTCTCACCAGTATTGGACGAACAAGGAAATGTAACTCATGTCATAGGCATTAACAGCGATATTACAGTGCTCAAAAATGCTTTGATAGAGCTGCAGGAGAACCGCGAAGAGCTCATCCAGCAAAAAGAAGAGATTGCAACGCAACGAGACCGGCTATATGAATCAGAGCAAATGATTCGTAAAATAATGGAAGCTATTCCCGACCCTGCCTTTATGATAAATCAAAATGGCGTGGTAACATATTGGAACGATGCACTCGAAGAGATGACAGGGGTAAAAGCTGAAGATATATTGGGTAAAGGTGATTATGAATATGCGCGTCCATTTTACGGCGAGGCAAGGCCAATACTTATTGATTTAGCCAAGTTAGACGATGATTACCTTAGAGAGCATTATACTCAAATTCAGAGGTCTGGTAATATCCTACAGGCAGAATCTTACGTTCCTTCGCTACGCGGGAAAGAGCGGTATCTCATTGGCCGTGCTATTGCCATTTATAGCCCAACGGGCGAATATATTGGTGCTGTAGAAGTCATCCACGACTTTACAGAAAAGAAAAAAGCTTTTGAAAAAATCGAACAACAGAAACAGCAGCTCGAGTTACTATCCCTAGTAGCCTCCAAAACACAAAACGCTATCGCAATTCTGCTGCCCAATGGACAGTTTATTTGGGTAAATTCTTCATTTACAAAAATATATGGATACAATAATGACGATGTAAACAAGGGGCTCAGCCTTCTGGAAATTTCAAATAATCCACACATTAAAGAATTGTGGAACAAAATCATTTCTACAAAACAGTCCCTTATCTATGAAAATCAGAGCACTGATAAAGAAGGAAATACATTTTACACACAGACAACCCTGTCACCTATCCTGGATAACAATGGTAATATAACAAAAATAATTGCCATTGATACAGATATTACACTGCTTAAGGACACATTGGAGGAACTGAAACAGAGCCGCGAAGAACTCCAGCAGCAAAAAGAAGAGATTGCAGCACAGCGTGACCGGCTATACGAATCAGAGCAAATGATTCGCAAGATAATGGAAGCTATTCCAGACCCTGCCTTTATGATAAATCAAAATGGCGTGGTAACATATTGGAACGATGCACTCGAAGAAATGACAGGCGTAAAAGCTGAGGATATACTTGGCAAGGGTGATTATGAATATGCACGTCCATTTTATGGAGAGGCAAGACCTATACTTATAGATTTGGCTAAACTCGATGATAATTACCTCAGAGAGCATTATACTCAAATACAGAGGTTTGGTAATATCCTACAGGCAGAATCTTATGTCCCGTCGCTGCGCGGGAAAGAACGGTATCTCATTGGCCGTGCTATAGCTATTTATAACAACAATGGCGATTATATTGGCGCTGTGGAAGTTATCCACGACTTCACGGAAAAGAAAAAAGCATTTGACAAAATCGAGGCACAAAAAAGAAACATAGAGTCCAGCATACAATATGCTAGCCGAATACAGCAAGCTATTTTCCCATCTGTTGGTGTCTTGAATAAATATCTGGAAGATTATTTTATTTTCTTCAAACCTAGGAATATAGTGAGCGGTGATTTCTATTGGATAGCAGAGGTCAATGGTAACTTATTTGTCACAGCTGCCGACTGCACTGGACATGGCGTTCCAGGTGCTTTTATGAGTATGCTGGGCATATCTTATCTCAATGAAATAGTCTATGTCCACGGTATAGAATCTCCAGACCAAATTCTGAACCTTCTGAGAGACAAAATCATCAAATCTTTACACGAGGAAGGTGGAAGTTTATTGCGAGATGGAATGGATTTGGCGCTATGCAAAGTTTATCCTAAAGAGAGAAAAATTGAATATGCAGGTGCATACAATCCACTTGTAATGATTAGGGGCGACAACATCATAACGATAAAAGCAGATAAACTGCCTATTGGACACACATTTAGAAAAGGAGAAAATACATTTACTATAAAATCAATTAACATCCACCCAGAGGATAAATTCTATATTTATAGTGACGGATACCAAGACCAGCTTAATTCTAAATCCCAAAAGATATATTCCAGAAACTTCAAAGAATTACTTCAGAAAAATAGCCATCTCAGTTTCAATGAACAAAAAGCAAAACTGGAAGAATTTCTTCAAAAGTGGAAGGGTTCATCTGATCAGACCGACGACATCCTGGTCATAGGATTTCAGGTAAAATTATGAGGATTAAAAAAGCAGGAAATAATTTGGGGTAATGAAGGATAATTTGCCGAATAGCAAGAAAATTTAGCTTGAGACTAAAAATTATTGTTTTGCATAATAGGCTTTTAAAATTTTTATAGCCTTAACTATATGATTCTCAACGGTATTTACAGATATCTCAAGTAATTGTGCTATTTCTCTGTACTTAAGTTTGTCATATCTGTGCATAATAAAAATTTCCCGTGTCCTGGGCGGTAGAAGTTGCAGTATATTCTCAACTTTACTTGTTTCTTCGTCTAATATCATTTGCTCCTCAGGCGAAAGGTTATCTGTTCTTTCGAATTCATCTGCAATTTGCAGAGTATCAACTTTTTTCTCCTTTTTTAGCTTGTTAAAAGCCCTGTTTTTTACACTATGATATAAATATGCCGACAAATTAGACTTGATATTCAGTGATTCATGATTTTCCCATAGCCAAATAAAAAATTCGCTCACTACTTCCTGAGCAAAAAAGGTTTCATTAGAAAAAAGATTTACAAAATCAACTAACGACTGATAATAAGCATCATACAAATGTTTATAAGCAATCTGATCACCTGCTCTAATTTGTTCTACTAAATATTTCTCTTCTCTATTCATGATCCATAAAAACAACCTTAGCTACTAAAGTAGATAATTTTTATTTTATAATATAATTTTAGTTAACAAATTTTAAGAAATTTAAAGTAGTGGTAAAAATGTTAAAAAGTTGTCTTAATAAAAAATGATATCAAATGAAAGTGAAGAAGGCCGTTTTTGTAATACAGTTTTTGATGTTTTGTATATCCATTAGTTCCTTTGCTCAGGCTTTCCAGTCATTAAAAAAAGCTGTTCTCAGTAGGGCAAGCACCCAGTTTAATCTCAAACACCTGACAACGACTTACCCTTTAATTCTGGACGAGGATACGGTATCTGATATTTATATTTACCAGAATGGCTTTTTGGTTCTGAGTAATAAATCTATTTTTTATCCAATAAAAGCTTATTCTAATACCAGTACTCTTGACACGTCCTCTTATGAATTCAAGGCTTTTGTGTCTATCTTGGTTTATGACTATGCAAATCAAAAACTGTTTCTGAGGAAAAGTGGCGAATTACAAAATAAAAACTATTTAGCCTGGCAAAAATGGGCGCAAAGTAAATCTGTCCTAAAAAATTCAATAGGCCCTCTTCTAAAGTCAGAGTTTGGTCAGGTCAATTGTAAGGATCAAAACGGCAACTCCATTTATGTTACAAACTACTATACACCACATCATTATGCAGTTGGCTGTGTAGCTTTAGTACTAACAACAATAATGCGATATTATAATTGGCCTATTAATGGGACAGGATACTACTCTTACACAGATAATTACGGGAATTGTACTGGCAGCTATTCCGCTGATTTTAAGCATACTACATATCAATGGGATAAGATACAAGACAAATATTACAAAGTACCGTCAAGTGATGATAGTCGTCAAGCCTTGGGACGAGTTGCTTTTGATGCAGCAGTTTCTTTGGACATGGACTTTGAAGCAAATGGTTCTACATCTAATGTTAATCGCATACCAGGCGCTGTTAGCAAGTATTTTCGTTATGATTATCCTATTTACAGGAAGTCTTCTGATAGTAATTTCTGGTATTTAATCGATTCCTCATTACAGGCAAACAGTCCTGTGGGATTTGCTGTTTACACAAGCTCAGGTGCAGGCCATGCTATAGTTTGCGACGGTGTACAGTTCACTAGTGATCCTAACACACAGCTTTATCACCTGAACATGGGTTGGTGGGGTGTCTCAAACGCCTGGTACACAATACAAAGCGAATTTAATGCAGGTGGGTATTCCGTTGTATCAGCTGCTGTGATGGGGCTGTTGCCAGTACCTCAGTTGCAAACTCCTGAATTTGACTACGAAAATCAGCAACTTATTGTTAGGTGGTATTATCCGGATAAAATACCTAATGCCAGTTTCCAGATACAAGTCAAGCAAAATGACGATGGACAGTGGCAGACAATAGCAAACAATCTCAGAGACAAAGAATTTTCTTTTCCAGTGGATATGAACAGTAAATATTATATTAGAGTAAAAGAAATTAGGAATAAGAAATGGTCAGAGGAAGAAGACATCAACTTGGCTTATGAAATTAGCAAATTAAAGAAAGCTAAAGTTTATCCCACTTATGCCCATAATTATCTTTACGTAGAATATCTGGATTTGAAAAAATCTCAATTTTTTCTCTTTGACGAAAAAGGCAACCTTGTTCTTACTAGACGTTTCGGCAATAATGCCCTTATGAAAGAAAAAATTTCACTTCCTGTCTTAGATACAGGTATTTATTTTGGTAAATTAATAACCCCAGAGGCAAGCTTCAGCTTCAAGATATTTATACTGGACACAAACCCAGTATCTTTCTAAACCTTAAAAACTTAAAACTATGAAGAATATTTTATTTACACTAGTGGCATTGGTAATGACAGTTACCATGGTTATGGCACAAAAAGACTTCAAGGTCTTGGCCGTTAATGCAGATTTTAATGGTGCAGAATTTGACACAACTATTACCCAGGCTTTTCAGAACAGTGGCTATGATGTAACATTTATGACGCCAACAAAACCAATACCTTATGACACTCTTGCTAAGTATGACATGGTCTTCTGGTATGCTGGTAATGATGCTGTTGATTCTTTGTTGTGGACTTACAAAAGAGATTCTACAGGCACATTGAAATTTGACACAGCAGCATTTTATCCAGATATTGTAAAGTACATAAATTCTGGCAAGGTTTTCTGGCTTGATGGCATTGATGTTTTATATGATGCTTATGGGGGAGCACCGGATACCATGGCCGCTGGTACTTTTGTACATGATTATATGGGAATAAATATTTATGCTGCTCAGTCTCATAAGGATGATGGTGGCTCTGGTGTCTCATATTATCTGAGAGCAGATGGCAACGATATTACTACTGATGTCGATACGGTAAATTGGGTATGGAGTAGTCTTTGGTATGCTGATGCATTAGATATTAATGATAAAGCACATCCCTTGTATGTAATGGGAGGTAATAGTGATTATCCTTTGCTCAATTCTGTGACAAGTTATTACTATTATAATTTTGTTTACACACAATTTAGATTGGGGAAAGTTAGTACACAGGATATAGCAAATAAGCTTGTAAAGGATATTTTGGATGCTGCTGCAAAAGGTACTTTTGTACCAAGGCCATTGTATAATTATAAAGTACTGGCTGTAAATGCTGATTTTAACGGAGCAGAATTTGACCCAGTTGTTACTCAGGCTTTTCAGAACAGCCGTTTCGATGTTACATTTATTACACCGACCAAACCATTGTCTTATGATGAACTTTCACAATATGATATGGTCTTCTGGTATGCTGGAAATGATGCTGTTGACTCTTTGCTGTGGACATATAAAAGAAATGATTCTACTGGTTCGTTGGAATTTGATTCGGCAGCTTTTACACCTGATATAGTTCGCTACCTGGATTCTGGTAAAGTATTCTGGTTAGACGGTATAGATGTGCTCTATGATGCTTATGGTGGTGCACCAGATACAATGGCTGTTGGTAGTTTTACACATGATGTTATGGGGATAAACATTTATGCTGCTCAGTCTCATAAGGATGACGGTGGCACAGGTGTCTCATATTATCTGAGAGCAGATGGCAACGATATTACAGCTGACGTTGATACGGTAAATTGGGTGTGGACTACACTTTGGTATGCTGACGCATTGGTATTAGACGATTCTGCTAAGGTGCTTTATACAATGGGAGGCGGAGATAATTATCCTCTCTTGGGTTATCCGACAAGTTATAGCTATTACAATTTCGTTTACACACAGTTTCGTTTGGGTAAAGTCAAAACCCAAGACATGGCAAATAAACTTGTTAAAGACATTTTGATGGCAGCAAAAGATGGTATTTTCGCACCCAAACCACCTGAGCATCACTCTGCTGGTGTCAATGATCCAAATGTTGCAAACTTCAGTATTTATCCTAATCCAGCCACACAGTATGTTAGAATTACTGGTGGCAAGCTGATGGGAGCAAAAGTCATTATCACTGATATGACAGGACGCACCATGAAGCAAATAAAGATTAATGGTAATGCAACTATTAATCTTACGGGATTAACGCCTGGCATATATAATATTTCAGTTTATGCTAATAATAAGGTTAGTACTCAGAAACTTATCGTAAGATAAATTTCGAGGAAATTGAAAGTTTTAAAAGGCTTATGGGGTCTTAGTTAACTCCATAAGCCTTTACATTCAACATCTATTAATGTTACAGCCCAAAGCAAAAAGATTTTGTGTAAATAAGTTTTTCTGATGAAGAAACTGGTATTTTTGATATCATTTATCACTTTTATATCCATACTGTCATATTCTCAAACAGTAACACAGAAGCAGGCCTTTCTTGCTGCTAAGAATTTTGTTAGGCAACTGCAGGATATGAAAAAATTTAAGCCTGTTGGCAGACCTTTAACCTTATATGATAATGATAATCAGAAAATTGCTTATATCATAAAATTATATCCTGAGGGATTCGTGGTCCTAAGCACTGATATGAAAGTTCCACCTGTTAAAGCATTCTCATCAGAAGGTTATTTTGATACTTCATCTACCAATCCACTTGTCATATTGCTAAAGGCTCAAATGCCCTGTGAATACAAGTCAGCAAACAAGAGTAAGGCACCACAAAAGATAATTAAATATAACAAATCTCTCTGGTCTAAGCTTTTATCTGGCGTTCCAATGGTGTCAAAAGATACTGTACAATATGGACCAAGTATTCCTTCTGTTTGGGGTGGAGTCAATTGTTACGATGATCAGGGAAATACTATTTATGTCGGCAACTATTATACGCCAAAACATTACTCACCAGGTTGTGTCGCTACATCTCTAAGTCAAATCTTGTATCGTTATAAATGGCCTATTCACGGCACAGGCAGCCACACAGATAATGATAATTCAGGAAGTTCTACTGGATCCTATCACGCTTTCTTCTTTGGTACATACTACGATTGGAATAACATGCTTGACGAGTATTATCACAAGGCTTCAACGGATATTCAGCAGAGAGCATGCGGGTTATTACAATATCATTGCGGTATTTCATTGGATATGGACTATGAGTCTAATGGCTCAACATCAAATATTAACCGCAGCCCTAATGCACTATCAAAATATTGGAGATATGTCGGTCATTATGAGGACATCACTTGGTCTAATTTCTGGTCCCGAATGGACGAGAACATGGAAGATAGTGTCCCGGTCCAATTGGCAATTAAAGCAAGTAATGGGGCTGGACATGCTATAGCTGTAGATGGATATAGGCAGATTGACGGCGGCGACAAATACTATCATCTTAATATGGGATGGTGGGGGGATTGTAATGCATGGTATAGAATTTCAATTAGTTATGATGCCTGTGGCTATACCTCTGTAACAGGCGGAGTTTTTGACATACTTCCTGAACCAGAGCTGAGAGTAGCTGATATTACTAGGACATGCGACAACTACAAGGTTATTCTCAGTTGGTTAGTGAGTAAACAAAAACGTTTTGATGCTTTTGAACTTCAACAGAGTGATGATGGTGGCAGTTCTTGGACAACGTTATCTAACACAATAACTGACACATGCTATACTATAACTTTTCCTAAAACCGACCCTATTGGCAAAAAATATGAGTATCGTGTGAGGACCGAATATGACGGACACTGGTATGTTAGTAGTTATTCTAATATTGATACAGTAGCAATAACAGATGATTTAACTTATCTTGATTTCGATGGTAATGATTCTTATTACGTGTTAGACAACAGTCATAATGACTTAGATGTATCTAATAAATGGACAATAGAAGCTTGGATAAATATAGATAAATACACGGACAATTCTTGGAGCGTTATTATGGACCGAAGGAATGTTTTCTCCTTTTACTTGATAAATGATGCTGATGCTGATTACGCCATTAGATTTGTTGCCAGGGATGCAAATGATAATATTATTGCTTCAGTTAGGTCTGATAATTCATCTGTAAACCTCTCTTTGGGACAATGGTATCATGTAGCCGTGAGCTACGACGGTACAACTGCAAGACTTTTTATTAATGGACAATTAGTAGATAGTAGCACAGACCCTGACTTTGACCTCACTAGTTCTACTCATGCCCTTAACATTGGAGCTAGATATTGGGGAAGCTATTCTCGATATTTAGACGGTAAGATTGATGAGATAAGAATTTCTGATACAGCAAGATACACAAGTAATTTTACACCAGATAGATATCTCAGATTTAAACCAGATAAATGGACAAGGCTGCTTATGCATCTGGACGAAGGGGGAGGGTCGGATATTTATGATGCTTCTGGAAATTTCAGATATATTAGGCTTAGACCCAGTACCAACGACCCTGGTTGGGAAACACAAAGTTATGGAACAAAATGGACAGGAAGCAATTCAACCGACTGGAACGATGCTGGTAATTGGACAGCTGGTGTACCAGATCAAATAACACTGGCAAAAATAACATCAGATGCCACTAATATGCCTGTTATCACAGCAAATACAATAATAAACCACTTAAAAATTGAGGATAATGCAACACTCAGCGTTAGCCCCGGAGCAACACTCACTGTAAAAGGTCAGTTCTGCAATAATGGAACTTTCATTCTTCAGAGCCCACATGATTCAACCCAGTCAGCTGCGTTAGTCGATACCAGTCTTTATTCAAACAATTATGGAACTTGTATAGCTTATAGATTCTTGCCTTGTTGTCAGTACAGCTATATTGGCTCACCTATTAAACACGCTACTTCTCAGCAATTTACAAATATTGACCAGTATTTTAATTCCAATTTTTATTGGTATGACGAAACAAAGGCAGGTGATGACTGGATGAATGGATGGACTGCTGCTTACAAAAGCGCAACAGAGCCAGACACACTGGTTACTATGCGGGGTTATGCCTATTATTATCCTTATAGAAATTTAACCGCTGAGTTTCAGGGTACTTTTAACAGAGGAACATATCGCATTAATACTACATATACAAATGGTTCAGAAACTGAAATTCACAAAGGTTGGAACCTAATTGCAAATCCTTATCCATCGCCCATTGACTGGGACAAACAAGACGGTTGGATTAAAAATAACATTGACAATGCCATTTATATGTGGAACGGACAAAACTATTCTTATTATGTCGGTGCAGGCGGGACAGACAACAGCGGCGGCTTGGGAATTAACAACGCAACAAACATTATCCCCCCATATCAAGGATTTTTTGTCAAGGCTACAGCAAATGGTTATATAGAAGTCAAAGACAGGGCAAGGGTATCAACGAACCATAATTTTTATAAGAAAGCTACTATTAGTTATCCCCTTGTAATCCTGAGAATTTCAGACAGTTTACAGCAATACGACGAAACGGCAATAAGATTTATTCCCGGAGCTACCAATGATTTTGATAAACAATATGATGCCTATAAGCTTTTTCCACAGACAGATGTGCCACTGATTTATTCTTTGGGCTCGGATCAAAGCCAATTAGCAATAAACTCTATGAACATGCCAAATAATTCCGAAGGGATCAAATTAGGTATAAATATTGGTAAGTCAGGCGATTATAATATAAAAGCTACAAAGTTAATTATGCCAGAAGGTTTTTTAGCTGAGCTTTATGACAAACAGTTGGATAGTAGCATTGCTCTAAATGACAACACGTTATATACTTTCTATTCTGCATCTGGTGATTACGAAGACAGATTTATACTTAGAACGGAGACAGTGATGACATCAGATAACTCTGTCAAGTCAGGAATAGCAATTTTTAGCAGTGGTTCATATCTTTTTATTAAAGCAAATCCATATTTACATTCATCTGTAACTATCTATAATATAACGGGGAAGGTTATAAAACAAACTTCTATCGACAATTCCTTTACTAAAATTCTTCTGCAGCCATCAGGAATTTATATCATAAAATTCAAGAATACCAAAACTTTACTCATAAAGAAAGTTTTAATACAATAAAAGAAAAATTATGAGCAAATGAGAGATAGAGAACTAAAAAACATTATATGGTTAATCTCTGGCCAAAGCAGTATCTTACATAGGCTCTGGTCAGGTATTTTATTAATTTTTAACGCCAGGTACAGAAAAGAATATAAAGAATTAAAGGCACTGTGGCAAGACATGGGTAAATACAATCCCCACCGTTTGGATTCATTTAAGTCTTCAAAAATACGAAATGATTGGTCTCCATATATAAAGATAGCCATAGCAGCCTCAATAGTTATTCTAATTGGACTTTACATTCTGGCCTTACCCAAAGCATTTTATATAAAAAATTCAACATGTAAAATAGCACAAGTTACACTCCCAGATAATTCTGTTATAGTCTTAGATACAGGTGCTACCCTTATTTACAAAAAAAGTCTTCTCTTGGGGTTCAACAGAAAAGTTACTTTCTCTGGTCAAGGCTTTTTCCATGTCGCAAAACACAATGGGCAGCCATTTATTGTGAATTGTAACAATTTATACGTTAGAGTATTAGGCACTAAATTTAATATCAAAACTCACGCTCAGCAAACAACTGTAACCTTAGTCAATGGTAAAGTGGAAGTCTTTGGATTTAAAACACTTGACACAAGCATTTATATGCACCCATCTGAGCTTGTACAATACTCATCAAAGACTGGTCAGGTAAAGGTTAAAACCACTAACCCCGCTATACAGACTTTTTGGATGCAACATACAATAAAATTCAATAATTACTCATTGCAAGAAATTAGCGAGATTTTCAAAACATACTACGGGAAAAATCTGACATTCGACGATTCCATCCTAAAATATAAGCACATTGGAGGTTCGGCCCCTAATGATAACTGGCTATTGATTATCAAAGCCTTAAGCTATATAATTCACTCACAGTACATCATCCATAACGATACAATTATTCTAAAACAATTAAATAAATAAAGTATGAAACGTTTTGTGTTTTTTATCTATCTATTCTTTACG
>JALWCU010000015.1 GCA_027015275.1 Bacteroidales bacterium
GTTGAATACTGATGAATATGCTCATTATGAGAATGTTGCATTAGTAGCAGGTGTGGAAGATAAATTCCGGGTTTTTGATCTTTACCAGAAGCAAAGAGAGGGGAATAAAGCTTATTCTTGTGATAGTTTTCGGGTTCAGACTTTTGATCACGCTTTCTCGATTAGTGGGCGAACACGTAGTTTTCTGAAAGTGCAAGATGGTTGCGATTACAATTGCTCATATTGTATTATCCCCAAGGCAAGGGGACACAGTCGCAGCCCCAGAGTAGAGGAAATTGTTATAGATGCTCAACGCATTGTTCAGCAGGGATTTAAGGAAATTATTATTACAGGGGTAAATATTGGTGATTTTGGACGCGGCACAGATGAGAGCCTATTTGACCTGCTGCTTGCTCTGGACAGGCAAGTGGATATTCCCCGCATACGAATCTCTTCTGTAGAGCCTGAGCTATTGAAAAACCAGATTATTGAGCTTGTTGCAAGTAGTGAGAAATTCATGCCGCATTTTCACATTCCACTACAGAGTGGTAGTAACAAAATTTTGCGTTTAATGCGTCGCCGGTATAATACAAAGCTTTTTGCCCAGAGGATTGAGACTATCAGAAAGTTTATCCCAGATGCTTTTATTGGCATTGATGTGATAGTGGGATTTCCTGGCGAGACAGACGAGCTATTTGAACAGACTTATAATTTTCTAAAGGACTTGCCATTTAGCTATCTGCATATTTTTCCGTATTCCGACCGGCCAGACACAGATGCCAGTAAAATGCCAGGTAAAGTTTCTAAGCAGAAAAAAGACGAACGGGAGCATGCTTTGCGTGAGCTGTCAAATATGCGGCATAGCCAGTTTTACCGCGAGTATCTGGGCAGAGAATATAATGTGCTTTTCGAAGCTCGCAACCGTAGCGGCAAAATAATGGGTTTTACTGACAATTATATTAAAGCTGAGCTTGATTATGATCCTGGCCTGGTTAATGAGATTCGCCGTGTTCGTCTGCTCGACATGGCTCAGGATGGCAATGTCAGGGCTGAGTTAGTGTAAAAGTTCTTTGACCCATTCGGCAATAGTCTGATATACAGCCTTTTTAAACTCCACCATTTGTTCAACCACTTGGTCAATATCTGTCCATTTCCAGGATATAAATTCTACTGTCTGAACCTCTTTGATGTTAAGCTGAGTGCTATCATCTTTTATCTGAAATAGAAACCATTTTTGGGTCTGGCCGCGGCGTCCGAATTTTTTATAGACCTGTTCTGGATATTCATAGCCCAGCCATAATGGGTATTCTGCGAGTAGGCGCATATCCTTGTCAACATCGAGTCCGATTTCTTCTTTAATTTCTCGTCTCAGGGTATCCAATGGCTTTTCGCCACGGTCAATGCCGCCTTGTGGGAATTGCCATGCACCAGGTATGTCGTTACGTTCCAAAGCTAATACCTGTCCTTTTGAATTTATGATTATAGCAGCCGCATTTGCACGGAAAACGTCTGAATTGTCCATTTTAATATTGTTTTTGTGTGTTTTGAAAAATGCTTCACAATTTATAGATATTGGCGTTTATTACCAAATCGTGTGAGTTTTACGTCAAATTTGTTTTAAATATTTTTATTTTTTTATAAATTAGTACAGAATCATAAAAACACTGAGCTATGAAAGACTTTATAAATCAGCATTTTAAATGGTTTGGTCAGTTCAGTCTGCAAATCGAATTTGGTGGTGCAATTATTTTTCTTGACCCCTACAATCTACCTGATGACTACAGTGTAAAAGCTGATTATGTACTTATTAGCCATGGACATTTTGATCATTTGGCATTTGATGATCTAAAGAAAGTTGCTTCCCCAGCTACTCCAATCTTTGGACCCGAAAAAGAAGTTATCCCAAAGCTTGAGGAAAACGGCTATACAAATCTACACAAGGTAAAACCAGGTGATAAACTCAATCTTGGCGGCATTGATATAGAACTTTATCCTGCTTATAATATTCGCAAAACACAGTATCATCCGCGTGAAAATAACTGGGTTGCATATTTGTTTAATCTCGATGGCAAGCGAATTTACATCTCTTCTGATACAGAACGCATTCCTGAGATGAAGGAAGTAAAAGCAGATGTTACATTCATGACCCTTGGCCAGGTTTATACCATGGATAGTGTTGACGAGGCAGTGCAAGCCGTACTTGATACAGGCGCCAAACTGGCTATTCCTGCGCATTATGGCATGTACGAAGGCTCACAGGAAGATGCAGATAAATTTTGCAAGGAGCTTGAGAAAAAAGGCATAGAAACTATGTGCCTCGAAAAACTTGGCAAAGAGTAAAGATTGCTCAGCAGGCTGCCCGGCTAAATTAGGTAACCTTTTCATTTCTAAAATATTAATTATTCTCCTAATGCTGGGCAGCTTTTTTATTGCTTGCAAGTCAAAAATTCCGTCTAATGAACAAGGTAGATCTTTCTAAATACAATAATTCTTCGTACAATCCAGGCCGCAATTTTCTCGTCCGTACTCTATGGTATTATACAAATATAATTTTTTTCAAGTCTGCTTGGCTACCTGTGTATAGTGTTAAACGCTTATTGCTCAGGCTTTTTGGTGCAAAGCTCGGCAGAGGTGTTGTCATCAAGCCATCGGTAAATATCAAATATCCATGGCGTCTGGAGATAGGCAATAATGTGTGGATAGGCGAGAACGTGTGGATAGACAATTTAGCTGACGTCAGGATTGGCAATAATGTTGTTTTATCTCAAGGTGCAATGCTACTCACTGGTAGTCATGATTTTACAAAAACAACTTTTGATGTAATTGTGGGACAGATAACACTCGAAGATGGGGTCTGGATAGGTGCAAAAGCTATTGTTACACCTTCTGTTACTTGTCATAGTCATAGTGTACTCAGTGTGGGTTCTGTAGCGCTGAGAGACCTGGAACCATATTTTGTTTATCATGGCAATCCTGCTATGAAGGTGATGAGAAGGCAGATTTACTGAATAGTAGCTTCACTAACGGTCTTTTGTCGCTTCATGCCTTTTATTTTATTGATAATCAATACAAATCCCTGCCCTGCCAGTGCTGAGTAAAACGGCACAATAGGCAGTCTAAATCTGGCTGCATTGCCGTTAGCACCGAGCAGAAATGTAAAATATGCCATGAACAGCACTATAAGCAAGAGTTCAAAATATTTCTTTTCTTTTAATAATGTATATGCACCGACAAGGCTAAGCAAATATATTGTGCCCAAGAATGCTGCAAATATGAAAATTAGGGAAATTTCTTTTTTCGATTTGTAGCGGAAAATATTCGTAATGTTATGCTTTAGGTCTTCAGCTGCCATTTGCGGCAGTTCCACTTCTTTGTAATGAAGCATTGACATAAAGCCTTTTGTGCCAACATTTAAGTACACATAAAAGCTGTTTTTTACGTGTGTTATCAAGAATTTTGCAGGATTTTTCTTAACATAATCCAGTAAGATTTGTTTGTAAATTGAATAGTTGTCAAATTGTTTTGCATTATTTGCATCCCAGTAACTAATTATACCCCCATCCTGCCTTACTTTGTTTGTTAATTTATGCCGTATTTGATTAACATTAGCTCCAGTCCAGTCGTGTTCTGTAAAAGGTATATTATAAAAAACAAAATTATACAATGGCAATGAACAAAAGGAAAATCTCTCGAAGGCTTTGTAATTTCGATACATCCATGGCAATACAAAAATCGAAAAACCAATAATGAAGGCAATAGACGAAAATGTTTTCTGTTTTAAACTCAGCCCATTGGAAACAAAGATTATTGCTACAACAATCAAAAAGATATAAATTGCAATGGGCTTTGTCAGAGCAGAATAGCCGAAGATTAATCCAGACAATACAAATAGCCGCCAACTTTTGCTATCCAGCGCCAACAAAAGTATCCATAGTGCCAATAAGAGCATAAAGACAAGGAGTGTCTCAGAAAACATTTCACATGTATAGAGAATTGTAATCGGGTCTATTGCGAAAAATATTGCTGCCCAGAACGCCGCAGAAGCATTAAAAAGTTTTTCCACTATGCTGTATAACAGATAAATAGATAGTATATTTAGTAGGATCTGAAAAATTAATACAATGTAAGGCTTAGCACCAAAGATACCATAAATTCCAGCAATAAAAAGTGGATAGCCAGGTGTTCTGAAACTATTTCTTTCCCCGTCTAATTTAAATTCGCATTTATCCAAAATATTGAGAGCAAGTTCTTGATAACCAATAGCATCAGAGCGTATGATTCTTCTTTGCATGTCATCAGTCCATGGATGCGCAGCCAGAAAGAAAATTACACGTAGCACAAAAGCAAAAGACAGTATAGCAACCAATTTCTTCGACGAACCGGCCATTGCATAAAATTTATTTTTACAAAAATATTAATTTATTTTTGTTATAGCTTAATGTCAAGTCATAGCGACTAAGGATATTTCAAATCTGCTGGGTAATCTATTAAGGCAAAACATGTGTAAATTGTATGGATATTAGACCTTTATATAAAAAAGCATTAATAATCAGACAGGTAGAGACCTTGCTCTTGGAGCTTTTTTCTCAGGGCAAGCTCAATGGTACCGTGCATACTTCAGTGGGTCAGGAATTTTCGGCTCTGGCATTTGCCGGTCAAATCCGCAGATCTGATTTTATTTTTACTAATCATCGTGGACATGGACATTATATTGCTTTCACTGATGACGTCTATGGTCTAATCGCCGAGCTGATGGGCAAAGCAACCGGTGTAGTCGGCGGTGTGGGCGGAAGCCAGCATATACATAGAGGTAATTTTTTCTCAAATGGTATTCAAGGCGGAATAGTACCCATAGCAGCTGGTTATGCCATTGCACAGAAATTACTGGGAACAAATAATATTGGTGTAGTCTATATCGGCGATGGCACACTGGGCGAAGGTGTTGTTTATGAGACAATGAACATTGCTTCCAAATGGCAGTTGCCCTTAATCTTTGTTTGTGAAAATAATTCCTACGCACAGTCAACACACAAAGAGCTGACAATTAGTGGAAACATTCTCGACCGTGCAAGAGCCTTTGGCATTAAAACAGCCCATAGCAACACATGGGATGTCGAGCAACTCATGGCACAGGCAAGGGAGACAATAGAGTTTGTCCGCACGAATCAAAAGCCTGTGTTTCATCTGGTTGATACTTATCGCCTCAATCCCCATTCCAAGGGAGACGATACACGGGACATTGCTGAAATCGAACATTACCGTGCAATAGATCCACTGAATGTGTTTGCAAAGCAAAATACGGAACTGTTTGAGAAGTGGATTGCTGAAATACGCTTATATTTGTTGGATATAGTGAAGAAAATCGAAAATGACCCAGAGCCAGACATCAAGCAGTATTACCAGAAGCAAGCGCTGCAAAAAAATTATACATGGACACAACTGAGAAAAATTGAGCAGCGCCAGGTGCAGCTTATAAATGATTTTTTCAAAACCTATTTAGCAGAAAATCCAAGGGCATTATTCATTGGTGAAGACGTGCTCAGCCCTTATGGTGGTGCATTCAAAGTAGCAAGGGATCTGTCAACACTTTTCCCCAAGCAGGTGCTGACCACGCCAATCAGCGAGGCTGCGATAACCGGCATTGGCAACGGACTGGCTCTGGCTGGAATGAAACCTTTTGTGGAAATTATGTTCGGAGATTTCATAACGCTCACGCTCGACCAGATTGTCAACCACGCATCCAAGTTTCACCACATGTACAACAAAACAGTTAATTGTCCCTTAGTTCTCAGGACGCCCATGGGTGGCTGGCGTGGTTATGGTCCCACACATTCCCAGACTCTTGACAAGCTTTTGATAGGC
>JALWCU010000016.1 GCA_027015275.1 Bacteroidales bacterium
AATTTGTTTATTATCTGTCGCATGAGTGTTGATTTGCCAGTTCTTCTCAAACCTGTGATGATATGTATATGTGGAAGTTTAACTTTTGTCTTTATGCGTTGCAGGACAGTGCGCTGTATTCCAAGCTGCTTGTTAAGTATGCTTTGTCTTTGATCTGCTAATATGTTTTTCAAAGATTCTTTTGTCAACATTTAAAATTCTTTTTCAGTAAAGTTATTAAAAGTTGTTCAGCCAATCAAACAATTTTTCATAAAATTGTTCAGTATAGTGAACAGTAGAAATCGTGGAATAGACTTTATCAATTTTAATATAAGCGAGCTAGAGTGAAAAAGCAGCACATTAAAAGGCTGAGCCTCGGTTGGCTCAGCCTTTTGCTAGTGATCCTGCCAGGATTCGAACCTGGATCTGGAGTTTAGGAAACTCCCGTTCTATCCCTTGAACTACAGGACCGTCTCTCATTAGCGCCCAGCAAATTTAAAATTTAATTGTAAAATTTGCAAGATATGTGTATAACGTTTTGATTATTAGTATTGTAATGTTTAAATAATAAAAATATATTATACTTTACAAAAAGTAATAAATTATAAGAAAAATTTTGTACAGAAGTTTCACAGAACCAGAAAATTATGTTTTTGGTTTATAGTAAAAGTTTAATAAAAATTACTTTTTGTATTGCTTAATTTACTAAAAATACAGAAAAATTTACTTAATTCTTTTAAAACCCAGCTGATTACGAAAATTGTTTAAAGCAGAATTTCAAATTCCATCAAAAAATTCTTTTCTTTACATAGAAACACAAAACTTTAGATACATGGATAAGATAAAACAATACATTGAGGACAACAAAGACCGTTTTATTCAAGAGCTTTTTGAGCTTATCAGGATACCGTCGATAAGTGCTGAGGAGAAGCACAAACAAGATATGTGGAAGGTACAGGAGTTTTGGCGTGATATGCTCTTAATTCTCGGTGTGGACAGGGCTGAGATATACAAGACAGAAGGCAATCCAATAACTTATGCTGAGAAAATCATTGATCCTTCGCTTCCAACGGTTTTAGTTTATGGTCATGCAGATGTGATGCCAGTTGATCCCCTGGAGCTGTGGGAGACGGATCCTTTTGAGCCAGTCATTCTGGGTGGGAAGATATTTGCCCGTGGAGCAGATGATGACAAAGGTCAATCCATGATACAGGCAAAGGCTTTTGAGACTGTGCTTAATCTCGGGCTGTTGCGAACAAACGTCAAGTTTGTCATAGAAGGCGAGGAAGAAATTGGTTCTGCGTCCTTGGCCAAGTGGATGGAAGAGCATAAAGATATGCTCAAAGCAGATATTATTCTTGTCTCTGATACAGGTATGCTTGCCAAGGATGTGCCGTCTATTACTGTGGGGTTGAGAGGCTTGAGCTATGTAGAGGTTACTGTGCAAGGTCCTAATCGTGATCTGCATAGCGGTCTGTTTGGGGGTGCTGTGGCAAATCCCGCCAATATTTTGTCAAAGATGATAGCGAGCTTGCACGACGAGAATGGTCGTATTAATATTCCCGGTTTTTATGATGATGTGCTTGAAGCCACAGAACAGGAGCGTGCTAAGCTCAACCGTGCACCATTTGATGAAGAAGAGTTCCGCAAATCTCTGGGTGTTGATGAGCTATGGGGTGAGGAAGGATACACTGTGATAGAGCGTCTGGGTATTCGTCCTACTCTGGATGTGAATGGCATCTGGGGTGGTTATACAGATCATGGTGCAAAGACGATTATTCCTGCCAAGGCACACGCCAAAATATCTATGCGGCTCGTGCCCAATCAGAGCAGTGAGAAAATTAGTAAGCTATTTCAGGAGCATTTCCGTCGTATAGCGCCTCGCAGCGTCAAGGTGGATGTAAAGGTGCTAC
>JALWCU010000017.1 GCA_027015275.1 Bacteroidales bacterium
AAGATATATTTAATGTAAAAACTATTTCTATGAAAAAAATTATTGTAACGCTGATACTAACAATAGTATTCGTAAGCTTAGGTTTTAGCCAACCACCACCCCCCAACCCCCAGCCAATACCTATTGATGGTGGTTTACTTTTTTTGCTCTTAAGCGGTATTTTCCTTGGTGGTAAGGAAGTATATATGCACGAAAAAAAGAACAAAAAATGAGAATATTTTTATGGGGCATGATGGGTACTGGCAAGACCCAGTTAGCCAGATACTTAGCAGAAAATATAGAAAAAATTCACAGATTTATAGACCTTGATCAGGAAATTGAAAAAAATTCTGGGAAAACAATAAAACAGCTCTTCGCTGACCATGGCGAAGAGCTGTTTAGGGATTGGGAACACAAAGTTCTTGAGCAGCAAATCCACAAATACGACAATTTCATAATGGCTACCGGTGGCGGAACGCCATACTTTCATGATAACTACGAGCTTATGTATAGCTCGGGCCTTACCATATTTCTCGAAGCACCTATAGACTTGCTTGCCAGCAGATTATGGAAAGAAAAAGACAGCCGTCCTCTTTTGTCGAATATCTCGTCCGTCGATGAGCTAAAACAATTTTTATCAAAATTATTAGACCAACGACTAGGATACTATCGTATGGCACATGTTTATTGGGACATACAACGTCCCAGAGAAGAATTATTAGAAAAATTAAAAATCATGCTAAACTGCCCTGGAACTAATGAAGCAGGCTCTTGAGCTCTTTATCACTCCATCAAAATCACATTAACAAGTTAAGGGAAAACAATACAGGGTCAAAGATTCATTCTACATTTTGATGTTCTTTGAACAGCAAAACAACAGGAATAGCGCCAACAGAAATATAAGTTACCAAGAAAAAACTCTGCCTTATACCAAATAAATCGCTGAAATATCCCACCAAAAGTGAAGCAACAGACGAACCAAAAAAATTGAGAATCATATAAAGCGAATTTACAAAAGCTGGTCTATCAGTCTTTATCTCGTTTGTAAAAGCCAGCAGCACTGGTCCTGTGGTAAAAATTACCAACCCCAACAAAATCAGTATCGGGAAGCTCCAAGCCGAATCTAATATCAAAAACAAATACATCAGCACAGGTGCCGAAATAGCAGATATGAGCAAAGTGTTTTTCCTGCCGATGTGGTCTGAAATAGACCCGCCAAAAAAACTTCCAAAAATACCGGCAAATTCCAGAACAGACAAAGAAATACCAGATAACCACAGACTTGCGCCCTGAGACTTGAGATAAGTGGGCAAATAAAAAGTAAGTGCAGACCTGAGCATAGCACGGAAAATCAGGAATACCATCATCACAAGGAAAAATTTATAAACCTTGTGCAAGATTACTCTCAGACTTGTAAGTTCCTCATTTGTTTTGGTAACTCCCTTACCTTTAATGGGCAACTTGCTCAGCCGCCACCAAAGAAACAACGAAGAAGCTACACCAATCGGGATAAGCTTCCAGATACCACTCAGCCCCCATGCCGACACAGCTGCCAAAACCACAATAGGTCCGAGGGTACGCGCTGTTTCGCCACCTACCATATAAAAACTCATGCCCATTCCTACCCTATTACCCGAAAGACCACGAATCATTATAGGAGAGGGTACATGATAAAGTGTGGAATTGAGTCCCACAATAAACAATAATAAAAGTAGAATCCCATAATTTGGTGCCATTCCTATCATACACATGGCTGTTGCCGAAATAGTAGGACCTATTATAACCAGAAAACGTCCACCCTTACGGTCAACAATGGCCCCAAACACAGGATTCAATAATGTAGGTAAATTCCTTATTACATTCAAAAGGCCTGCATCTGTATAACTAATTGAAAATCTTTTAATTATAAGTGGCAATATGGGTGACAAAAAGGAGGTAAAAAGATCATGAGCAAAATGTGAAAAAGAAACTGTTATAACTTCCCATATACCAAATCCTTGCCTCTTTATCTTCTTTCTTATCATGAATCTCAATTCTTTACTTTTAAACGGTAGGACAAATATAAATTAATATTACATAGATTAAACTTTAAAAAATCTTTATACTCTGATTACGTATTTCCAAAAAAAAAATTAAATTTAATTTTTAAATACATACATGCTCAGCTGATGTTCCTTAGACTAAACATACCACGTATTCCCAAAGAACTTGAGAAGAAATTCACATTAGAATACAACAAAAGGACTATACCCTTTGCACGCCTCGTGTTTATAATCGTCCTTTTGTTCCTGCCTTTTTATTATTATTTGGATTTCATAAGTAGCCAGGAAAGCTGTAAAACTCTATGGCTCATAAGAACATTAGGATTAGTATTGCCTTCGGTTTTAATGATTTTTATCTCTTTATGGAAAAAATTCTATGTCTATTACCAGCTGATTATGAGTCTATACCTGTTCATCATGTCTGCTTCTATAATAGCAATGATCTATGTATGCAGAAGTGATGAATCATGTTATAATTTCTATTTTATAGGAATACTCACTATCAATGCGCTGACACTAATGTCTAGGCTCAAATACAAAAACGCACTTAGCATATACCTGCTAACTGCAATATTGTATTTCTCTGTAGCTATTCTGAAGCAACATCTTAGCGACACTTTGCTATACAATGACTTTCTATTTTTTGTAAGTGTGCTCACTGCTTACACACTTGCCCATTTTTTCCTCGAGAGCTACATGCGCAATTTATTTCTCAATGAACTAAAACTTAAGGATGCAAACGATGAACTTACTTATCAAAATCAAAAAATTTTCCAGCAAAATGAAGAATTACAAATACTTAACTCCAGATTACATAAGCAGAAAGAAGAACTGGAACATTACAATAAAAAAATAAATGACAGTATTAATTATGCGCAGAGAATACAAAAAGCTTTGCTACCGCAAGTTGATGTTTTACAATCAGTTGTAGCTAATTACTTTATTTACTTTTATCCCAAAGACATAGTAAGCGGAGACTTTTATTGGTGGACAAAAAAAGGTGATTATTTTTTCTTTGCTCTGGCTGATTGCACAGGCCACGGTGTTCCTGGCGCTTTTATGTCTATGCTCGGCATTAGTTTGCTGGAAAAAATAGTTATTACACAAAATATCAATCAGACTAATGAAATTATTTATCATCTAACCAAAAGCTTAAAATTCTTATTAAAATACAATGACAAGATGAATATCAACGACACAATGGATATTGCTTTGTTAAAACTTGACAAAAAAAATAAATTTCTGCAATATTCTGGTATCCACATAAATACTCTCATCCTAACAAAAAATAAGCATAACATAAAATCCCCAAAAATCCAGATAATCGAAAATGATAATAACTATTTATACCAAATTAATGCTGATAAATTTCAGGCAGGCTATCATAATATTGACCAATTCAAGTTCACTTCTGTCATAATTCCAATAGATCCATCCGACTCCATATTCATATTCTCCGATGGACTGAGCGATCAGATGAGTCCAAATATGCATAAACTAACCAAAGCTAGAATAAGAAACTTGATTATAGAAAATTCAACTTTCCCTCTGCAAACTATTGGTGAAAAAGTAATGAAATCCTTCCACAACTGGAAACAAGATAAAAACCAAACAGATGATGTACTTTTTGTTGGGTTAGAACTTTAAGAAAACTAATATTTGAACAAAGAAATTTGATTTCTTATCAAAAAAATAGTTATATATTGTGAAATTAAGTTATTTTTATAAAAGTAAATTTAATAAATGTCGAATATGAAGGCACGTTTTAGTCTTTTGTTAGGTATTCTAATATCAATACTTGCTTATTCTCAAGATTTTACATACACGTATAATGGCTCACCCTGTGCTAGAAACGCCTACACTTTCACTCCGAACATTACTGTTAACTTTGATAGCATTGTGTGGAACTTTGGGGATGGAGTAACGCAGTCAACACTACAGGCGGTTGCAGTAAACCATGCTTACATACAAGCTGGGATATTTAAAGTAACAATGAATGTTTACCATTCTAACAGCATTGTCAACGCCGTAACACATAATGTTACCGTCTATGATAAACCAAACCTGACCTTTAATTACACAGCCCCCAGTCTGGTTTGTGCTCCTGATGACTCTGTTGTACTTACGGTGGATACAATAAATATCGAACCCGAGGATTTGAAATTTACTATTGATTGGGGTGATAAATCACAAGTAACGTTAGGGAAAAAGCAGATTAGTAAACCGCAAACACACAGATATACCAGGACATCATGCGGGAATGTCATAACAATAGGAAACTCGCAGATTCATGACAAATTTCTCATAACAATATCAGCTACAAACGAATGTTCTCAGGTGCCTGTGTTCCTCTTTAAACCTGTGGACATAAAATCAGCGCCTAACGTAGGTTTCTCTATTGAAAATACTAATTATGATAGCTTGACATCCACTTTTTACGTGTGTGATTCTGGGCAAGTACTATTAAAAAACCAATCTTATGGTCAAGATAACTGTCTGGAAGTCAACGATGTTATATGGGATGTATATAATGAAAATAATCAAAAAATTCAAGAATGCATTAATGACTGCAAAGAGAGCTTCACCTTACCTTATCCCGGGTTTGGCAAATATCGTGTTGTCCTGACACAGGACAATGCATGTGGGGCGGCCAGCGTTTCAAGATATGTTGTATTCAGGCGCCCACCAAAAGTAAGCTTTACTCTGAAAGAAAAAGTTTATTGTTATCCTACACCAGTAACATTCCTAAATACTTCAGGCGATGATGTTACCAAGTTTTGGTGGGATTTTATTGGCGACAGTAGCCAGATTTTTGTAGATACTGTCAAAGCCAACCACCAGTGGCTATATACAGAAGCTGGAACTTATGATGTGCATCTGTGGGGTACTGATAATTATTGCATAAATTCGCATGACACTGTGCTTGATTTGACCAAACGCTGTAAGGATATTTATGTGCCTAATGCTTTTCTTCCAGACAGCAAAAATCCTGAGCTAAATGCCTTCAAACCAAAGGCAAAAGATCTAACACAATACCGCATTGATATATACGACATGTATGGCCGCCATATCTGGTCATCCACTGCATTAGATAATTACGGTTGTCCTTCTGAAGGATGGGACGGTACTTGCCCGGATGGTACACCATGTCAGGCAGGAACATATATCTGGAAGATTAAGGCAACTATTAATTACCCCAATGTTGGCGAAGTAAAATGGGACGGACAAGTATATAATAAAAAAGGTAAAAGGTCCACTTCGGGTACAGTCATACTCATTAGACAATAAAAAATTACACGTAAATTTTTAGCCTATGAAAAAAATTTACTTTCTTCTGGTAGCTCTAATACTTGGTATAATGCTTGATGCACAGGAGCTTGCTTATAACAACAATATTTCTGATTTTTTGCAGCTAAATCCGGCTTTTGCAGGAAGCAAAGGCGTTTATCGTGCTACAATAAACAACCAGTTGCGTTGGTATGGCGCTATACACAACACGTTTTACAATTCCTTTTCTTTTGACATGAATTACAAGAAATTGCCAAGGCTGGGACTGGGTATCCAAGCACAATATAACCAGCTTAGTACGGGTTTTGTCCACTCAGTAGCCGCATTATCAGTATCTTATCGTCTGGGGATGCTACGCAAATTTGTGTTTATACCTGCTCTCAGATTCTCATACAAGGGTTATTATCTGAATACTAATGATTTAATTTTTTATGATCAGCTAAGCGTTTACGATGGCATTTATACACGGTCAGCTGCCGTCCTGGAGGTACACAATTTCCATCTGCTTAATATTTCCGCTGGATTTGTGGCTCAGTTTCCCATTAACTTTAATACAATCATGCCAGCCTGGGTGAACTTTGGCTTCGCTATGGACAATATTCCCAAATTTTCCTTGGTATTTAATCAAACAAGCTTGTTATATTATCCTATAAAAAAAATCTTTCATGCTGGTGTACTCATACCTATATTGTACCGCGAGCCAATTACACATCTTCATAAGTTCAAGGGACTTTATCTTTATCCAAACTTCAGATACTTAGACCAGGGTAATTATAATCTTCTGAGTCTGAGTATGCTTTTTTACAGAAGGCCATTTATCATTGGCGTCGGCAATCAAAACTTCAAGACTATAAGTCTGTTAAATAAAAATCAGTTTGTCGGGACACTGGGGTATCAAGGTCATCTGGGCAATTATCTGACATTCCAATTTCTCTATACCTTTGACCTTGGGCTCTCTATAAACAACAATCTACCGCTGTTCATAACACATGAATTTTCTCTGTCGGTAAATTTCATAAATATCCGCAAGGATGACTGTCCTAAGGGCCTGAAATTTAACGAAAAACAGTGGTATAATAATCTGGATAATAACTACTGGCATGAAGGACAGTGTCCGCCTGGGAAAACAAAACGCCGCACGTTCAGAGATATTTTCCCAAGTTTTTATCCAATAGAACTTCCCAAGCCTTATGCTCCAAACGAAAAATTTATATTCTAAAATCTTGAGCAATGAGAGTGAAAAATTTCTTTGTAAATATACTTTTAATTTTACTAAGCACTAATCTATTCGGCCAAATACATTGGGCCAGCAAAGTAACTTACTTTAGCTCACAATACAGCAGGTACAGAAATAGCGCCCAAGAAATTCTCGGCGTTCCCAATGTTGATCCGCAAGGACGACCTTCGCCATTTGCCTGGGCAGTAGCTCCAAATGAGCTCGACAGAGAAGGCGTTGAATGGGCTTATATTGATGTCGAATTTGATAGTACATACCTGACACGGCAAATAGCTATCTTTGAAAGCTTAAACCCAGGAGCTATTTCTCTGGTCTTTGTCAATCCCGTCAGACACAGCAGTGGCGACTCTGTACTATGGAAGCTAGTTTACGCCGACCAGCAAGTTATCAAACGAACTGGACTGCCAAAATTCGTTACCGTGCCCGATAGCCTTTATAAAATTGCTGGTACAAAAACACGTAGGACTTTCCCCCCTGACAAACGTTTTAAAGCAAAAAAGAAAGCAGATATTTTGCGAATTTTTCTTGGCAACCCAATGCCAGTGAGACAAGTACGCATAGTAATAAACACCTTAGCAATCGACGGATGGAATGAAATTGATGCTGTGGGCATAACCAGCTCTTTGGTCCCTGTAAAATATCCCAATCCACATCTTGCCAACCAGGGTTTAATCTTACAGGCAAAACCAGACAAAGTACTTTCTACAAAAAAAACAGAAATCAGCCCCATAGTTTATCCCGACGGACAATTCTTATTTTTCACCAGAGACGTTGATAACAAGGACCTTGGCGTTAAGACCCAAAATATCTATATGGCTGAAATAAAGGAAACAGTCCAGCATCCTTGTGCGCGACCAATTAGACATGAAATATACCAGACAAAGAGCTGGGCAAATATAGCCCCATTGCCGTGGGATTTCAATTCTCCACTACCCAATGCTATCGTAGGCTTTTCCAATGACGGGCAATACATGTTCCTGAGCGGATACTTAAATACTAAGAAAAAAAATCCGTCCTTAGACCAAATACTTAATCATACGGCTCAAATACTCTCTGTCTCAAAATTGGATTCTACATATTTCTTGGTTCCTGATTCTGTCACACTTGCCAAAATTGATACTAACCTGAGACATGAGTTCAAACAAATTTTTATCAGTCCGGATAAAAACATTATTCTGGCGACTAGGACAGATACAATAGACTCTACAATTTCTGTTTACTACAAAATAAAGCTAAACAAAAAATGGTCTGACGTCCAGTTTCTAGGATATGGCAGACACAAAAAACTTTTCACTCAAGTAAAAACTGACAAAGGAAAACAAACATTATGGATTCAGATAGACAGCACTGGCCCACTGAAAGTTAAATTCACACAGCTCACTTGGTCAAGACCTAAACCAATAAGAATAAATGACTTTGTAAATTACAGCAATTACATTAGCTTCTTTATCTCGCCTAAGAATAAAGTTATGTTCCTTGCTCTAAATGACAGTGCAACAATAGGTAAGCGAGATATTTTTATTAGCTTTTATGACGATAGCACACAGACATGGAGCAAACCCAAAAATTTAGGTTTACCAATTAACAGCGTTGCAGACGAATCTTCACCATACTTAGATGGCGACGGCAGGACTCTCTACTTTGCAAGTGCTGGCCACCTCGGATATGGTGGTTATGATTTGTATGTTACTTATAGACTCGATAATACTTGGAAAAAATGGAGTGAGCCACAAAACCTGGGTCCTATCATCAACACTCCTGCTGATGAGCTTAATCTAAACATCTATCAACCAACGCGTAAGGCTTATTACATCTCTACTGGTGACATACACTCATGCCGCATACAGAGTGATATTTACTCTATTAAATTGGCAAAGCCTGTTCTGCTACACATAAAAGGCAATACTCTATGCTGTCGATCAAAGATTAGACTGGGAGATGTTAATGTTGCCTTAGTTTCTGTACAGGATGGAAAAATTATAGCAGACCGCATAGTACAGTTTAAATCAAACTTCAACGGCGCTTTTGATATAAAAATAAACCGTCTTATCGACGCTTCACGCCTCGGACATTTTGGCCTCATTGCATGGCGCGACACATTGCATTTATGCGATTCCACTGGTAAAAAAATTGATTATTTGCCTGTGAATCTGGTAAATCCTGACTGGAATGTCACTATAAACGCTGATCTGCATCTAACTGCACGTTGTGCTCCGCCTCTGGTTAGCATAGTACAACAGTCCAAAAAGAAAGAGCAAATACAACAGGCCAAGAAACAGCCAAAGGAAAAGCCGCAAAAACCTGTAGATACCACATTTGTTCCCAAAAAAGAAGTTACTGTCTATGGACAAATGAAAATCGATACTATAGGCTGCCCTGTTATTTACCATCGCGGCATTTTATATGCCATGACAAGCGTCAGTCCTGAGCATCCTAATCCATTTGTTGAGCTTGACCCAGTTTATGTTAAGTATTTCAAATACAATCAGTCAGACGTTAGTATAAACGAAAATATCTTCCAATACCTAATTGAGCAATTAGATGCAAATCTCAAGACCTTTACCTCTGTTAACATTTATATTGTTGCGAGCGCCTCGAAAGTACCGACGCAAGCCTATTGTTCGAACTTCGAGCTTGCTCGTATGAGAGCACAAAACTTAGAGAACCGGGTACGCTCATATCTCAAGGAACATGGCATACCAGAATATCGCGTTTTCTTTGACAAACGATATGTCGTAGAAGGTCCTGAATATCAAAATGATCCAGAGAACACAAAACGCTACAAGCCTTACCAGTACGTAAAAGCATGGGTTTATTCATGCTCCAAGCAAATTGGAAAGTAAAACTGCATTGCGGCAATAGCATTTCGTCAAAACGTGTGCTTTAGCACCTAAGAATACAAATCCCCGCTGGCAGCTGCCAGCGGGGATTTGTAAGTACATGCCAATATAACAATCTGATAAAAGTCTTATTCTACAGGCTCCAATTCCACTGTAAAATGGCGTAATATAGGTGCTTCGTATATGATACGGTAACCATGATTAATCTCATGACGGCGATCAAAAATGTTTTTCAGTGCCGTGGCAACATAATCAATATGATTATCCGTATAAACACGGCGTGGTATTGCCAGGCGTACAAATTCCAGCTTGGGATAACGGTTCTCGCCCGTAACTGGATCACGGTCGGCAAGCAATGTTCCTATCTCAACGCCGCGCACACCAGCTTCTTTATAAAGCTCCAACGCAAGTGTCTGGGCCTGAAACTCTTCCTTAGGTACGTGTGGCAGAAATTTGCGCGCATCAATAAAAATAGCATGTCCACCAAATGGCTTTTGGACAGGTATGCCATAATCAACTAGTTGCTGACCAAGATATGCCACTTGACGCATGCGGTACTGAAGATAATCCAGCTCAGTACTTTCGTGCAAGCCTCGCGCAAGCGCATTCATATCCCTGCCAGCCATTCCACCATAAGTTACAAATCCTTCGAACATGATGTTAAATACAGTAGCCTGACGAAAAAGCTCACGGTCTCTGAAGCCAATAAAACCGCCAATGTTAACAATACCATCCTTTTTGCTGCTCATTGTCATTGCATCGGCCAAAGAAAACATTTCTTTGACAATATCACGGATAGACCAGTCTTTGTACTGGGCTTCCCGCATTTTGATAAAATAAGCATTCTCGGCAAAACGAGCAGAGTCATAGACAACGAGCTTTCCATACTTATCTGCCAACTGCCGCACTTGTCTGAGATTCTCCAGAGAGACTGGCTGTCCTCCTGCCGTATTGTTGGTGAGTGTAACGATGATAAAGCGTATTTTATCATTGTATTTTTTCAGCACATCTTCAAGTTTGTTTGGGTCAACATTACCCTTGAAAGGATGCTCTATATCCGTGTCAAATGCTTCGTCTATGGTGCAGTCAATAGCCTGGGCTTTACGGAATTCTATATGTCCTTTGGTAGTATCAAAATGTGAGTTACCTGGAACTATGTCTCCCTCTTTTACAAGGACAGAAAAAAGCACATTTTCTGCTGCCCTGCCCTGGTGTGTTGGGAGAAAATATTCAAACCCAAATATTTCCTTAATAGCTTGCTTGAGCTTGTAATAAGAACTAGCACCAGCATAACTTTCGTCGCCCAACATAAGCTCTGCCCACTGGTGATCACTCATAGCGCCTGTCCCTGAGTCGGTAAGCAAATCAACAAAAACCTGCTGACTACGAAGATTGAACAAATTATACTTTGCTTGACGAATCCACTCTTCTCGCTGCTGACGTGTGGAAGGATAGATGTGTTCTACCATCTTTATTCTAAAAGGCTCTGCATAAGGTAATTCCATTTCTCTTTATTTTTTATTTTGTGCTAAATGTAATAAAAATCTATAAATGAAAATAAAACTTTAATGTGTTGTTTAAAAAAAATGTCAGTCCATCGCGAGCTATGCCCGGTATGAACTGACAATGAAAACGCACTAGCTTTCTGCAGGTTAATTTCGTGGAACAAGACGCTCTTTGAACGGCAAATAAGTCATAAAGTCCACATGATGGACAATATAAGCTTCGACAGAGCGTGCCACATGGTCTCCTTCGGCGGCGTGAGCTGCAATTATATGCAGTACGGGTGCAGGCACCCCACACTGCTCTGCCAGTGACACGCCGCTGAAAGGATGACGGATATACTTGCCATAATCGCCCTGGATAATGTTCCCTTGACTGTCCTTTTCATATTCCAGGAGCTTGCCAACGTCTGCCAAAATAGCTCCGGCTATAAGCACGTCCATATCGACTGGCAACTCTGCTGAGAAAAATTCAGGATATTTCTCTCCTACAGCCCTTGATAAATGAACGACCGCACGTTTGTGATCCATGAAACTCACGTTTGTCTGGGCCTTAAGCGTAAAAGGTATCTTGAACAAGTCCTCTGCCGTCAGGGCACTTCTGTCGAGAGCAAGCTCCCATGTCTTAGCCACCTTGTCTCGCAAGTCTGGAGCTTTTATCCAAGAGAGCTCCTCGCCCCAAAGTTTCTTTACATCAGAGTTCATATTTTCAGAATTTTATTTTTTTGATTTGCTCGATGAAGTTTGGTCTGACAGGAAATCCATCGCCATCTTTGAAATCTCCTGTAAGCAGACGAATTATATCAATAATAACCCATATACCTAAGCCGCCCACAGTGATAAATTGCAGAAAACCAGTCAAATAATTACGAGTATAAAATCGATGTGCTCCCAAATAACCCAGTGTTATAGCCAGTATTAAAGTAATTCCCCAATTGGCTGGTTTGACCAATGAAGCACCACAATTGATACATACTCTATCACCTGGGAAAGTCGGCTTACCACAATTATAGCAGAAATTTTTGCCACTAAAAACTCTCTGTCCACAGTGTGGGCAAATAAGATTTGGATTAAAAATATCTGACTTATCTTTAATATTTATAGGCTGACCACAACTTCGGCAGTATATAAACATATTAGACTTCTTTTAAAGCTTTTTCAAGAAGTTTGATCTGTTCGTTAAGCTCTTCTATCTTGCTCTTCAACTCTTGTATCTGATTAAAGGTCTCTGTAATATCAAATGCAAAGAAAAGTATTCTGGTTATCTTGCCTTCGATGTCATAGTATGGCGTGTAAGTAGCATATAGCCATAGTTTCTGTCCATATTTTGTCTGTCTCTGAACGATCTTAGAGATGTGTTCACCTTTTGAAACTCTCTTGAGAATATCTCGTAATTCTTTCTTTCCTTCATCAGGCACAAGTTCGATAATATTAACATCTTCGAGATCCTCTGGTGAATACTCCATTTTCTTATAAAACAGCTCATTACCACTAACGAAGGTACCGTCTGTCGTGTATTCCACTGTAATAAGAGTATAATTAACAGCATCGAGAATACCTTTCATCTGAGCCTGACTATTATTAAGTTCTTTTTCCCTATCCTCGAGCTCTTTAATATGCTCCTGCAAGAGTTTTCGTGCCTTTTCAAGTTCTTTTGCCTGATTAATTGTCTGCTCAAGCAAGCGCTCAGTCTCTATATTAACCTGAATTGACTTTATTGCCTGAGCAACGACAATGCTTGTTCGCTCGAAGAACTCCAATTCATAATCTTGTAATTCCCTGAGGAAAAGAAGTTCTATCACACCTTGTATTTCATTATTCAGAACAAGAGGAAGGATAAGTGCAGACTTAGGCCTTGTCTCACCCAAGCCAATGACTAATACTTTATAATCTACTGGGAGATGACGGATATAAGTCATTTTTTTCTCTAAAATAGCATTACCAATATAACCATGGCCTGGCTTAATATCGCGCTCGAAGCTGTGCTCCTGCTCATAGGCAAATGTAACTACAGACTTTAAGCTCTCACTTGTCTTGTCATAAACAAAGAATCCTGCAATTACTGCGTTTGTGTGCTTAATAAACTTGTCCAATATTTGCCTTCCAAGCCTCTGATAAGAATTTTCTTGCACACGTGCAGCTTCGTAGATATCTGACAATCCCTTGTTTATCCAATCTGAGCGGCGTTTACTCTCCTCTATTTCCTTACGATCTTTCCAGCGCTGGATTATTTTTTCAAAAGCATTATTTATAGAATTGGCAAGTAAATCAGTAGGATTAGTAGCACTCAAACGGTCGGTATAATTACGCTCTGCTAATTTGTTTTGTAGCTCGACAAGAGTCAAGAGCCTGAGCCTTAACCTCTCTAAGCTATGAGTTATCTCGTCTGTCTCAGAGAAAGATGACAATATCTCAACGCGTTCGTTCAAATGGCCCATATAAATATTCGTAATGCTCTTGTGTATAGTAGAAAATATATCAGAATAAGAGGTAGAGACCATTGAAATAATCAAAACCACTAATCCACTTATTGCCAATGAAATAATTATCAACAAGAAAAGTATTAAATAAATGCCTATTACCACAGCAGAATACTGCGTAAAAAGTGAGATAACCCAGAGCTGATCAGATTGTGAAGTAGTAATATACTTGCCAACTACAAAATAGTCCCCATACTTGGTACTAATAGGTCTTTTATGATTAATATCGCGAATCAGATTTATCGAATTCTTAGGTATAATACTCTCAATAGAATTACCAATATTGAGCTTGAAGGGATAAAAAAGTATTGTTCCTTGTTTATTAAAAAGTACAAGCTTATCCTGGGAAATATCATTAATATGGAACTTATATATCTCATCCATGAAATCCAAAGAAAGGAAAACAACGTCTATTCCAATAAACTTATCCATCACGAAAATAGGCGAAGCAATGGGCTGGATTAAAGTATTAATTCCCTGTCGATTATATAAAAAGGGCTTACCAATAACTGGCCGCTTTAAGTGCTTACATTCCAGCAGCAGATTGGGGTTATTAATATCTTTTAGGCTAAAATGCTGCAACTGAATCTGCTCATTGAAATTCTTCTGCCATAATGCAGAAAACACTCTGTCTGTCAAATAATCTTCACCCGTGATACTCAGCTCAATGTCTCCCGAAATAATAAAACCCATTCCCTGAATATAATAATTGTTTTTCAAGATGTCATTGGACAATGTCTGCAAATACTCATCTGACAAAAACATGGGTGAATTAGGCGTGAAAAAAGTTTTTATATTAGAGCTAACAATCTGACTAAGCGTTATAGCTTTATTCAGCTGATTCTGAGCATATTCTGCCTCTGGCAAAAGAATATTATTCAGCTTTATAATCTTCTGCTCCAACAAAAACGGCTTTATACTGGCAAAGAAAAATATAATAGAAATAGCAATAAGAATAGCAGATATAATGACGAAATTTAAAGTATAAAGCTTATTTGAAAATCGTTTAGCCATTTTGACTTGCTTACTTTCCTAATTTTTTGCCTAATTTAATAAAATCTTGTTTAAGAAAGACATTAATTTTACTATAATTCATTTTGTGCCACGCAAAATAATATAAATTTCCGTTTACATCGAACAACATCTTGTAGCAATATGAATTCGGTTTGATATTCTGGTCAACCGGTGCGCTGACTATATGTGCAAAAACTATTGTTGTATCACGATTTTCTATCAAATTTATAATCTCCTGGGTTTGCATTATTTTTATATTTCCGTGATAACATTTTTTTATTTTTTCCAGACTCAGGTTATCATCTATCTGCTCTGGTGAAAAAACAAGAGTTTTATTTTTTAGCTTCGGAATATTCCTGTTGTAATACTTCAAATAATCACGTCCTGTGTAACGTGGATTTTCAGAGGCAAGACGAACTTGCTTTTGCAAAAAAAGTAAAAATGGCTCAAGCTTATAGCTATATGTTCCTGGCTCCTGACCATAGAATGCCACGGGTATAGCTGCCAAAACTGGCATACTGCCTCCTTTTCTGCCAACTCTGTGTCCATGACCACCTAACAAAACAGTTAAAAACTCATATTTCAGGTCAGGATGTTTCTGTGAATAAACCGTTGTTGTCATCACAAAAGACTTGCCACGAGTCAAAGGCATTCTTTGGTAATCATTATAACTTATTATTTTATAAGGTGTTATAGTCCACGTATCGCTTGCAGCCTTCTCTATAACATCATTGAAATCACTGAAAAGATTGGCATCTTTGACAAAATAAGTTGTTGAATTAAAAAATTCCTTGAATTCTGATGTATCAGCAATTTCTATTTGTGCTGCACAAGAAAAATAAATAAATGCCAGAGACAGAGACAGAAATAGTTTTTTCATAATTCAGACTTTTTGATTTTCATAGGAATATGGTGACGCTGATTGAATTGACGAAGATAATAAAAAATTAGCTTTCTCTTCTTATGACGGCTAAGTTTACTGTACTTTTGATACAGCTCAGGGTCTCTCTGCTTCAGAATTTCCATCAAATTCTGTGGTGTAAAACTATAAATTTTCCCTGTAGAAAAATCTATGATAAAATGTCGAGTTTCCTGGGATGTTCGAGGATACTGCATATATGGGTCCTCATAATAAGAAGTCATATAAAATGGGTCCTCATAAGTTGTAACCTTTTGTGTAGCAACGAAAAAGCCTAAGTAACCCTTGGTCAGAATCTTGGCAAAATCATCAGTCCAATGTATATACAAAGTCCCTTCATCACAGAAACCCCATATCTGATTCGTCTGAATAACTTTTGTGTAACCACTATCGACAAAACGAATAAAATCCTGCTTTATAAGCTTTTCGTAAAAATCCACATCATCTTTATCAATATCAGTTATTATCTGGGAACGTAAAACAGGCGAATTGTCCCTAACCTGTGAAAAATCCAAATATATACCATCCTTGAACTCGAAATTATTATTCAAAAAAACAACTGTATCTCCCTGAGCATTAATCAACTGCAAGGAAAACATCAAAAACAATATGACAATCACACCTCTCATAGAAAAATATAAATTTTATTTTTTAAATTAGTGAAAAATAAATTACGTACAAAATGATTTTTATACTTAATGTTTTAGCAACAATCTTAGTCGTTGTCTTCCTTGGCATTGTCATAATTGCCATAGCCTTGATAAAAGCATCCAAGAAGGCTACTCAAAGCCATGACAACGATGTTGTCGAACAGCTCAAGCAGGCTATAACCAAAGCCCGCAGGATACGACTGAAAGCAGAAGCAGACATCAGTCGCATTAGAATCATGGCAGGTGAGACTATCACTACAGCCCTGGGCGGTCAAATCCCAGCTAATATTTCAGCGGACCAGCTGCTCGATGATTTTGCATCTGTCAGAGACAAGGTGTTCGTTGATATTAGCCCAGAAATTCAGGAAAAAACAGAACAACTAATATCCGGATACAAGGCTCAGATAGAGCTCAAAAAGCAAGAAATATCTATGGCTCAAGCCGTTGAAAAAAAATATTCCCAACTACTCGAGCAGGTCAAGCAAGCAGCACAAAAACAAAAAATCAACCAGAGACTCGACAAACAACAGGCAAAATTAGCACAGATGCAAGATTCGACAGACTCACAAAAACAGCTCATTGAACAGACTTACTCATACGATATGATAGCCCAAGACGTCTCACAAAAAGTAGAATATCTCAAGGCTCTGGAAGAATTGCAGCAAAAATATAACTCTCCCGAACTAATCACAGACACGCAGCAGTACCAAAAAGATTTACAGCAGATTACTGAGCAATTGCTGGCTTGATAAGCTCTCGGAGCTTCAGCATAAAAATAATCGTAAAGGCAAGTATAACAGCCGAAAAAATAAAAGTTACATTATAGCCCAGCGCCTTTATCATGCCGCCCGATACAAGCGGAATTATAAAAGTCGAAACATTACTCGACCCCAGGACACTGGCATAAGTAGCCCGATTCTTATCATTGGATATTTCTACCAACAGACCCTCGAATGTTATGCGATAAAAACTATTAAACACACCAACCATAAAAAAAACAACCTTGTATATAGCCACGTGATTAGCAAAAATTATTAAAATGACTGGCGCTAAAATAGAAATGAAAATATTGGCCGCCAGTACCTTGAAATAGTCATAATTACGCTTGGCAGTCAGAAAAATGCTGCTCACTAATACACCTAAGATTTTCCACATAAATAATGAAGAAATCAGCCTGGCATTTACCGCAAATTTGCTTATTGCCAGTGTTGTAAAAAACGGTATAATGGACAAAAAAAGACCTTCGGAATTGACTATTAGCGAGAGAAATAGCAGACTTTTGTTAGTCCGCAGCTCCTGATAAACAAATCTCAAATATGTCTTTATCGTAAACCGTGCCTTGGTAACAATAATTTTCTCCTTCAGCCCAATTATAGCCAATGTACTAATGACCAGAGACAGACCACCCAAAATGTGTAGCAAACTATAATTGAATGGAAAGGGAAACATCTTCAACACAGGCCGCACAAGCATTATTGCCAGAATAATTCCAATGCCATTGCCCACTTGCTTCAAAGAATAAAATCTCTTGAGAGTATGACGGAACAAAGCCCGCGGTGCCATATCTATAATCCCAACGCTGGTATATGCTGCTGCCAAAGAATAGACAAAAAACAAGCTCATTATCAGTGTAATAGCCTGGGCAGAACTTATTCTGAAAAGATAATACAACCACAGCACATAAGCAATTGCCAACAATGAACTTATGCGTATGCTAAACCCCTCGAGCAAGTGCTTTTTCCTCGTAGGTTTATTCTGCAAAACCAGTCCAAAAAAAATTTGTGAGAATTTGGGCAAACCTATTGTTATCACCGAGAGCAATCCTATTAAAATCTCGCCAGCACCCATCTTTGAGAGCATTCCCGGTAGAATTGTATCCTTATCCAACAGATTTATCGTCAGCATAAAGAAGAACGAATGCCACAAGAGGAGAAAAAAATTCTTCTTATGGTCTTTTTCTCTTATCCACTGGTTCAGCAGCATAGCCCTCTGATTTACACGCAACTATCGAAGAAGAGTAACTTCACCTTGCTTGGCAAACTGTTGTCCATTGACAAAAGTGCCGAGAATCCTCCATACATAAACCCCCATAGGTAGCGGTTTCCCATCAGGCAGTCGCCCATCCCAGAAAACATGCTCAGGATCCTTTGTATGAAAAACAAGATTTCCATAACGATCAAAAATATACAACTCTGCTTCCTGAACATAATTTAGCTTTGGCGTGAAATAATCATTAATACCATCGCCATCCGGAGTAAATGCCGTTGGGAACTGTACAAACAAATCGCTAATTATAGTCACTGCATTTTCTTTTATCAAGCTGTCTTTGCATCCATTAACAGATGTTGCCACAAGTTTTATATCATATATACCTGCCATTTTATAAGCTTTCCGTGGATTTGTCTCTGTGCTGATCTCTCCATCACCAAAATCCCACTGATAGAACTCTCCTCCCACTGTCTCGTTGTTGAACGCAATTATCTGGTTAATACTGGCAGTATCAGGAGATATAGTAAAATCAACTTTGGGATTCGGATAAACATAAACTGGCTGCATACTCTCACTTTCCTTATTACAATAGCCTA
>JALWCU010000018.1 GCA_027015275.1 Bacteroidales bacterium
TAAAGTCACAGGATTGTCTTTTGTTCCATTAATAATTAAACTGGAATTTTCTCCAATATAGAACTTTATATTATTTTCAAAACCGGAGTTGTCAATATTAACCGCTACTCCTTCTGCAATTGTTAATGTTACATTATTTGCCACTTTAACAGGATTAGAGAGTGTAAAACCGATTGCCCAAACGGTATTTGTATTAACTTCGGTTAAGCTTTCCGAAACGTCAATCTCAGCATGCCCATCCATATTCCCCTCCCAATCAACTGTTACATTTAGGAACGAGAAGTCGCCATTTCTCAAATTAAGAGACGGTATTGTATAATCACTAATTGTTTGTGTATAATTGGGGTAAAGAGGAAATCTATAAGATGTTGCATCCATATTATTGCCATGTGCATTTTTAAGACCAACAAAATTATTGTTGCCTGCATGTGGCGCAAAATGCCAAATTAATATTCCTTTCGGTGTTTGAGATTCAAGTTCAGGCGTAAATTGATCGAACCCGGTCTTTTCTCTTCGTTCAATTATAAAATACTCGTCAGAATTGAACGGTTGTAGTCTATAATAATTTGGGGATTCAGCGTTAAATATTATTTCAAAATTTTCTTGTGGTAATGAAAGCAAATTTGGTGTAATCCAGCCAAACTTCCATTTGTAACCAGGGCTAAATGGCGCCGGACATGAACCTTTACTTTCAGATGGCCCATTTGTAATTCCTTGAGACATTATTATCCATTTTTTCGGTTCATCAACGCCTAAATCAGGGTAGGGCGTAAGATCATTATATTCATCAGAAGCTCCTAATAAATGCCCAAATTCGTGAACAGCAACCCCTATATGTAGGAATGTCTCATCTTCGTATGAAGGTTTATTCTTTTCATTTCTTTCCGAAAGAACAATTTCATTTCCACTGCAATGAGGCCATAAAGCGCCGCCTTCTAATCCACCGGCATATAAAAGGATAATGCCATCGTAAAGAGAAAAATCAATACCGAGCTGTGCGGTAGCTTCCGCTTTCATTAACTGCCTGGCAGCGCGTTTATCATAATCGTCACCATTCATTAAAGTAGCATAATAGTTGCGATTCTCCGGCATATTAACCCACAAAGGCATATTGGGATTTGATGGGTCTGGTGGGTTAATTATGCTCCTTGAACCATCTCCGCCTACAATATTTGTGACTGATTTGTGTAGTAATCACGAAAACTTCCGAAAACCGCTTTGCCCTCAGGGTGAGGCGTATTTTCATCTTCATCAATAATCCAATAATTAGTAGAAAAGAAAAGACTGTCAAATAATTGTTTTGGATAATTTTTCTCGGCACTCAAATTATCAGCAAAATCAATTAATACTACTGCAAGATTAAATGTGTTTGTAGTAGGGTATAATGGCGAACCTGCTTCAAGAGCATCCATTTTCGATTGTTGTTCTGCTTCAAAAATAGATCTTTCATTCTCAATTTCTGCTAATCTCGAGGCTGAACGTTCAAGCCTAAATGAAACTTTTGGCGGGAAACTCTTGCCAACGAGTTTATCTGTGGGTTCGTACTCGCCGTTTGCATTGAGTTGTGCGTAATAGTAATATCCGTCCATTCCTTGCACGATACGATATCCATTTTCATCTTCCATCCACCATATAAACTCGTCACCCCAAAACCTTGCTATGAAAGATTGCCCATTTGGTTGGACAAATTCAATAAAACCGGAATCATAAGGCATCCCGAAAGACTTGATAGGGCTTGCTGAAAAACTCAAGAGGAAATTTATACAATTACTGTAAAACACACTCATTGAGGCTAAGTCCATACCGGTATTTTCGTAATAAATTGTAAATCACTCTTGATTTTCCTCTTAATATAAAATATTTAACCTTTTCGCTACCGAGC
>JALWCU010000019.1 GCA_027015275.1 Bacteroidales bacterium
AGCTTCGGCTTCGCGTATGGTATCGAGCAGACGGCCTGTGAAAATTTCTGACATTCCTTTGACCAATAGCTGATTGCGTAAAGAATATTGATAATTACCTGTGTATAACATCATTACCAAGCTCTTAGGCTCTGCACCTTTGTAAACTTCCTTTTCAATGACTTTACCTACAGGGACTTGTGCATTTACATCACGATATTGCTCTTTGTTGTCTTTCTTGGGCAGAGAACCTAAGTATTTTTCGATCAAAGGACGAGCCTTAGCCAAGTCAACATTACCTACAAAAACAAATGTGAAGCTACCAGGGTCGGAAAATCTCTCGCGGAAAATGTCATAAGCCCGCTTAAAGTCAACCTGATTCAGCACATTAGTATCCAAAGGCATCCGGTATGGGCTATAATTAGTCATAATAGCCCTGAGAGTATCGGTCCATACGCTCTGTGGATCATTGGATTTATTGGCAAGTATAGCCTTTTGCTGCTCAAGTGCTGCTGTGTAAGCATCTTTATCAAAACGTGGCTTGCGGAAATACAAATAAATCATCTGTAGCATTGTCTCAAAATCCTTAACATCGCTCTGTCCTTGGAAACCTTCGGAATACAATCCAATGTATGGTGAAACACTGAGATTCTTGTCTGACAAAAACTTAGTAAGCTCTACATTTGTAAAATCTCCAAGTCCGCTGTTACTGACCAAAGCTGCTGCCATACGTGCACTAGGAATGTCTTTGACAGGATATAGTGAATAACCACCATTACTAAATGCACTCATCAGAACCTGGTCATTCTTGAAGTTCGTAGGCTTTATAACTACACGCACACCATTTTTCAACGTCCATACCGTAGCACCAGTAGCTTTATCAACTTGTTCTTTCTTAATCTTGCCTTTCTTAATCTTACCAGAGATCAAACTAGTTTTCACTTTAACGTCCTTGTATGGCTTGACTTGGCTCTTGCGTACTTGCTTAACCATATCTATAAGCTGCTGTTCTGTAGGCACTTTAACTTCTGTTGGGGCTTCTACAACAACTACAAGATTGTTATCCGTGGCCAATTGCTTTATTAACTTATTCACATCATCCAGTTTTATTGTGGGCAAAAGCTCACTGGCAATATCATATTCCTGCTGTGGGCTTAAAAGCGGTGCATGTGGCAGATCATAATGATTCTGGATAATCGAAACATAATAATTACTCTGTGTCTTATTTGCTTCCTTATATCGTTTTTCGAGCCGCGAGAGCAAGGTCTTCTTAGCTCTTTCCAGCTCCGAAGAAGCAAAGCCATAGCGTCGTGCACTCTCTACCTGCGTCATCATATCACGTGCTGCGTCCAAAATCTTATTCTTTTTGGCTATTCCTAAAATCACAAAAGCAGACTTATGTCCCATTAAATACTGGTCAGCTGCCATTGCATAGGCATAAGGGGACTTGGGACTGAGCATCTTATCCGTATAACGGCTCGTAAGCATTGTCTGCACCAGCTCATCAGTCAGTTCTCTGCGGAAATCACCATAAGTCTTGACCTGCTGCAATGGATGTTTCCAGTAGAAAGACACTATAGAATAACGTGCTTCTTTGTCAGTAGCTACAACTGCGGTTACGTCTTTGGTATCAGGAATCTCTGGATAAACACGTGGACGCGGATTCTTGGGCTCTGGAATAGGCGAGAACAAGGCTTTTATTTTTTTCTCGACCTGCTGTGGATTAACATCTCCAACCACTATAATAGCCTGCAAATCTGGACGATACCAATCATAATAAAAACGACGAAGCACATCATGTTTAAAATTATTTATAATGTCAATCTTGCCAATAGGAATACGCTGGGCATATTTAGACCCTGCCAAAAGGACTGGAAAAACCTTACGCATCATTCTCTCATTGGCTCCACGGCCCAGACGCCATTCTTCTCTAATCACACCACGCTCTGCATCAATCTCTTTATCATCAAGCAGATAATAATGAGACCAATCGTGCAAAATCAACAGTGCCGTGTCGAGATTAGCTGGCTTATCCATCGGTACCTCGAGCATGTAAACAGTCTGATCAAAAGCTGTATATGCATTCAGATCTGCACCGAATTTCATTCCTGTCGATTCAAGGAACTTAATCAACTTATGCTTGGGGAAATTCTTTGTCCCATTAAACGCCATGTGCTCTGTAAAATGGGCAAGCCCCTGCTGGTCATCATCCTCGCAGACAGAACCTGCACGCTCCACCAAACGCAAGAAAACGCGATTCTCTGGCTTATGATTAACCCGGATATAATAATGCATCCCATTAGGAAGAACACCAGAAACTACCTGCGGGTCAGTGGGCAACGGCTTGCTTAGGTCAACTTGCTGACCATAAGTAAATGTAAAAAGCAGTAAACCTAATAAGCTAAAAAACAATGATTTAAACTTCATAATTAAATTTTTTATAATTTTTATCTGAGACGATTTTATGAAAAAAAAGTTACACCAGCACAAAGAATTTGATTATTTTTGATAAAAACTTTTTAAACATACCTGAAAATGGCAAATGATCAAGGACATACGCATCATGAGCACGAACAAGAACATCTACATTTCGGACACTTCCTCCCTCTGCAACAATATTATGATATGGTGGAAGAAGCTTTGAAAAAATTTGGCCTTGAACCAGAGAAAGCACGCGGAAAAGAAAAAGGTAGCTGGCTACTTCAGAAGGACCAAACACCTATCTGGATAGATGTTTTCCAGAACCCTGATGAGCCATGGGGATATTTTCAATGTCTGGCACCTTCTTTTCAGCTACCCGAAGACAAACAGACACAATGCGAACTTTACCAAAAACTACTCGAAAAGGCACATACCATTTTTGGCGTGGCTATAACTAAATACAAAGAATGGATTTATATCCGGCTCATTCGCGAGCTGACCAACATCACCGTTGATGAGATAATGAATATAATTGCACGGGTCGGCACATTTGCTATACAAATACAAAAAGAATTTGGCAATATCGGTAGAGAATAAAAACATTCTGACTATGACACTCTTTCAGCTACTTTCAAACCCTGTGTTCGCACAGACAAATGTTGAGCTTTACTCACTATGGATAAAAAAACGCATACTCGTATATGAATACGGACTCGGGCTGTGGGGCAAAATTAAACTTGGTCTCGAACCAGAACAAGAAGAAGGTGCTTTGATCTATTTTACAAAAAAGCAAGACAACACTCTGGCCCAAGCATTAGACGGACTTTTTCTATATGGCAACAAGCAGAGTACACAATACACAGCAGTTGGTATAATATCCCGAGAGTCCACAACAGAGCAAGACATAAACGTCATTTTTCAGACAATCTCACAATGTGATGCCCTACCAATGACACTGATAAAATGGAAGCTAATCTTATGCACTTCCAGCTATCCCGCACAAGCTCTGGATTGGCTTAAAACACTCATTCCAGACGTGCTTATTACTGATTACAATAACCCACCAGGTCGCAGCGCCGAAGACTTTATAAAAGACTGAAAAACAATACAAACCAAATTCCCTTTGTCGTATAACCATTGGCTATAAGCTGCCGAAGCAAACACCGTTGTGAATATCACAGACAAACTTTACAACCCCCAATCACATAACACTTTTACAAGCACCTGAAGCGAAAGAAATCAGCAACAGAAACAAAATCAAAGCCTTGACGATATAATCAAACAATCATTCACCATAAACAGTTATCACTATCTTTCGGCGACCGCTATGGCTACGAAACTCACACAAATATATTCCCTGCCAGGTGCCCAGGTTTAACCTATGGTCTGTGATAGGTATTGTCACAGATTGCCCAATTATAGACGACTTCAGGTGTGCTGGCATGTCATCAGGCCCTTCCAAGGTATGTGTGAAATGTGGATAATCTTCGGGCACAAGGTCATTGACAAAAGTCTCAAAATCAGACCTTACAGATGGATCAGCATTCTCGTTTATTGTCAGTCCAGCCGAAGTGTGCTTGATAAAAACATTCATTATTCCTGTTTGTGGTAATTCGCCAATGGCATCAAGTACTCTGCGAGTAATGAGATGATAGCCACGGCCCATTGCTGGCAAAACTATTTCTACTTGTTTGACCATATTTTGCTATTTTTGAAATTGCGATTAAAAACAAAATTACAACCATGGCACAAAATACAAAACTATATCTCAAGATTTTTGTAGGGCTTCTGCTTTTTAGCTTTGTCTCATTTTTGGTTTTATACTGGATTTTCTTCAAACCTAATGTCTCTTTGCCTCGAGACAAGAGATACACTTATATCTACATACCGTCTAATGCAAATTTTCAACAATTGATAGACACGCTCCAAGTTCATAGCCTTCTCAAAGACAAAACTACTTTCATCGTGGCAGCAAAGGTTAAACATTTTCACAGTCCACATGCAGGCAAATACAAGATTGCGCCAGATATGAACAACAATCATTTAATCAATATTTTGAGAGCTGGGCTACAATCGCCAGTCTGGGTTACGTTTAATAATATTCGCACCAAAGAGCAGCTCGCAGGCCGCATATCACATTACATCGAAGCTGACAGTGCACAAATTCTTCATTTGCTCAACGACGACAAATATCTCAAACAATTTGGGTTCAGCTCTACAGATATTATGGCAATGTTCATACCCAACAGTTATGAATTTTTCTGGAATACAAATGCCCATGGCTTCATCAGACGTATGTATCGAGAATATCGCAAATTCTGGACGCCCAGTCGCCTTGCCAAAGCTAAAAAAATCGGCCTTTCGCCCAAGCAAGTGATTATCCTGGCTTCCATTGTCCAGGCAGAGCAGATGCAGCACCCCGACGAGCGTCCTCGCATTGCTGGACTTTACATCAACCGCCTACGCCGCGGCATGCCCTTGCAGTCAGACCCTACGCTCATTTATGCCTGGAAAGATTTTTCAATAAAACGCGTTTATGACTATCACAAAAAAATTGATTCACCCTACAACACATACAAATACACTGGTTTGCCGCCAGGACCGATCATCACTCCGGATATTTCGTCAATTCAGGCTGTCTTAAACTATGAACATAATAATTACCTTTATATGGTTGCCCGCGCTGACCTGAGCGGATACCACCACTTTTCACGCACGCTGAGAGAACATAATTACTATGCAGCACTATACCAAAAAGCTATTAGCAAATTAGGTATCAGATGAGAATTTTTTCTCGGAATAATAAATCATCCTAGCGCCCAGCAGAAAAATACCAAAGAAAATATACATCCACAGCAGAAAAAACAAAACAGTGGCAAATGAACCATAGATAGGATTACTCCTGAGAAGAATTTTATACAAGTGTCCAAAGGTCTCCTTCAATACCATTAGCACAAAACCATTTAGCAGCGAAATAACAATAATATTTCTGGGTAGAAGATTGTCTTTCTCACTGAGATACATGAAATAAATAAAAAACAGAAATACTGCAAAAACAATAAAATCAATCAAATACCCAAAGAAATCTCCAATATCCACTGTCAAAAAATTAAGCTTATCAGGTAGAGAAATAAAAGTCTGTAAAATGGATGTTATCCACGTTAACGAAAGGACCACGATATAAAGAAGAAACAAAACTATCAACAATGCAGGAATAGAAACAATATGTCTGTACCAATACCGAACAACAGGATGCTTGCGCTCTACCACAAACAAAAGAGCACGGTTTATCTGACGGAAAAGACTCGTAGCAAAAAAATATGCAAACACAAAACCAATGATTCCCA
>JALWCU010000020.1 GCA_027015275.1 Bacteroidales bacterium
TATCACCTCTACTCTGTGCGCGGAAGAAACTATAATTATGGTCAAAAAGTCAACAATACTCACAAATACGCCATTGCGATAATCGTAGAGATGAGCAAAGAAATGCTGGATGCAGCCCCAGAAGGACCTACTGTCATGGAATCATCTCAACAATACTTGACAGCCGGCAATCTGGCAATGCAAGTCGCACAATTCATACGAAATCTTGGGTATGAAGCGCGTGCACATATTGATGCTAATTATGAAGTGGTATGCCCACTCGTGGCACGAGATGCTGGGCTGGGTGAAATAGGCAGAATGGGACTGCTAATGACGCCACACCTGGGACCACGCGTGAGAATTTCAGTGGTTACAACAGACATGCCATTGATAACCGACCCAAAGCCTGATTATAGCTGGATGACAACATTCTGCAATATTTGTAAGAAATGTGCATACAACTGTCCTTCAAAGGCTATTTCATTAGACCCACCTAAATTAATCAATAGCCTTAAGCGCTGGCAAATTAACCAAGAAAAATGTTACACTTACTGGTCCCGTATTGGCACTGACTGTGCTCGCTGCATTAGTGTCTGCCCATTTGCACATCCAAACAACCTGCTGCACAATATAATACGCTTTTTTATAAAGCATTCTTATCTCTTCGCTCTTTTTGCCTTGAAAATGGACAATCTTTTTTACGGACAGCACCCGCGTCCCCACTGGCCTAAATGGATACCACGGTTAAAACACACAGAGAAAATAGAAAATAAAAAAAATTACGAACAGACTCAGTCAGCTGATAGACTGCTGTGAGGTCCAAAAATAGAACAAAGGAAAAAATAGTCCGGCCATTATAAGTTTAATAGCGGAATCCTTCAGAATCTTAGTACGTTGCAAGTTTATCAAGTTGAATTATAAGAATGTGCAACTGTTACTACAAATGTTTGGTATAGTTTCGTTTGTAGTTTCGTAGTTTTGAAAGAATTTTTTATTTTTGCAGCCGAACGGAGGGATGCCGGAGCGGTTGAACGGGGCGGACTCGAAATCCGCTGTGCGGCGTCTGTCGCACCGGGGGTTCGAATCCCCCTTCCTCCGCTTTCTTTCTGCTAATTCTGAGCAATTCCCTGTCAGTAAATTTTTATCTTGCTTGCCAACTGCACGAGTCTGAGATGGCTTGTTTGGGCGTGATACATTGATGTATAAGTAATATGCTGTAGTATTTTGCTGCTGGGATGAAAGAGCCATATTTTGCGCTGGCTTACCATCCGGACATGAGATTTAGTCCCAGGCTTATTCCATGGTATCCTTTTAGTGAAAGTGGCAGGGCTGCATAAGGTTCGACAATCATTTGTCCAAAAACGTTTATCCTGGCAGAGATGCCAGTGCTAATTAGTGGTATGTGGACATTATCTTGATATTTGAACGGGTCGATAGAAACGTCGTCGTAAGAGTGCCAGGCTAAGCCTGCATCGAAGAAAGCATTAAGGTCAGCGAAGAGAAATTTTGACTGTATCAGTGCCAGACGGTCAATTCCTATGAACGGCAATCGCACCTCAAAGTTGAATACAGACAGACGACTACCAGATAGACCATAGGTAAGTTGATAATTTCCAGTTTGTTGCATGTATTTGATTAGAGTATTGTTATTATATCCACGTATATACCAAGGATAAGCTATATAATAGTCAGGTAAAGTTTGTGCTTCTGCGTCTCGACCAAATCTACCGGTTGCCAGCAGACGAAAGGCTAATGTTATGGGAGCGAGTCTAATATACCGTCTTATGTCCAGGTTGGCAGAAAAGAAATTATAAGCTCCGTAATAGGCTGTTAGTCCGGCAGAAGTGATTTTGCCTTGGAGTGGTGATGTCATCCCCATGTAGGA
>JALWCU010000021.1 GCA_027015275.1 Bacteroidales bacterium
ATATACAGGTGAACGTGGTGATTATTACTATGTTACAGAGACATATTATGAAAACGGAGAGGAAAAAACACGGGAAGTTCGCGAGACGCGGTGGACGCCTGTTAGTGGCACAGTACGGGTGGACTTTGATGATATTCTGGTACCTGGCACAGCTGATGTTTCTTATATCCCGTCGAGCGAAAGCTTTGATCTGAGCGAAATGAAGCCTTATGATGCTCGGCTCTTATCTGGTTTTTATTCCGAAGCTTACACAATTGATATTGACAAGGGGTTTGAATATGCCAAAGGTGCTATGGAACCATACATTGTAGCAGAAATTAGAAAAGACATCGGTGGCGATGAGCAGAGAATCCATAGCTATAAAACACGTTACAGCGACTTGACTTACAAGCACATACTCTTGCCAATTTATCATAGCGTGTATAAGTACAAAGACAAGGATTATCCATTCGTCATTAATGGCCAGACAGGCCATGTTTACGGCAAGTTCCCAGTTAGCGTATGGAAAATTATTTGGGTTATACTTATTGTGCTAATCTTGGGACTGTTGGCATTTATCGGCGCTCAATATAACTTCAATTTTTCTGAGTTTTGGCAGAATACGTTCGGTCAGCATGTAGCCGCTTTCACGCCAAATGCCAGCTTTTTGTGGTCTGTTTTAATCTGGTAAATGACGATGGCTTCAGACAAAAAGCCGATTGTAATAGTTTGGCATTAGAAACTTTTGGGACACAAAAAAGCATTCTCGGCACTCGTTTAATCATAAAATGGATTAAGCTGTGTGCCGAGAATTTTCCGTAATTCAGCATTGTCAGGTAGAAAAATTGCTTTGACAACGAAGGCAGTGGGTTATTAATTACTCTTCTTTATCTTCGTTGGTCTCTTCACTGTCTGTGCCTTGCTGTTGGTCTGAGATTCCAAGATTACGGCGCATCTCAGTGTCAGCTTCTATGTTCTGGAGTTTGTAATATTCTTCGACAGTGATTTTACCATCGAGGAATGCCGCAGCCATGGCTTTTTTGACCTTTTCTTCGGCTTTGATGAGTTCTGCCTTGGCTTGTTCTGCTTCGGCATGTGCACGTTCTACTCGCAGTTCGGCACTCACATCTTTGCCTACTTTTATGTCAGATACGTCGATAGAGAGAATTTCAAATGCTGAGTCTATGTCTAATTTTTTCTTCTCAACGTGGTCGGCCAGCTCATAAGGGCTTTTTAGAATATCGTAATGGCTGCGTGCTAAGCCTATTTCAGTAGCCAAGCCTTCATTGACACGGGCAAGTATTGTAGTCTCTTCGGGCGCACCGATGATGTTCTTTAGTTTTGCCCTGAGAGTAACCTTGACTTTCATGATTAGCTCAACGCCATCGCGTGCAATACCGCGAACGCCTTCTGTCTCTACTATTGTAGGGATAATGGCTTTATTAACAGTTTCTACTACATTGTATCCAGCCAGATCAATGTTGGCTATATCGCTGAAATCAAAATCTTTAAGTTCTGCTTTCTTGGCTGCTACATAAGCTTCTATTGTTTTTTCGATATTACCGCCAGCCAGATAATGTTCGACCAGTGTGTCCAGCTCGATTTCAAATCCAGAGTTGCGGGAAGCGATTTTTGCTTTAATGACTCTCACAACATCCACACCTGCCAGATAAAGGCTCGAAAGCTTGTCTATATCTGTGTCAATGCCGGCATTTTTGGCCATAAGCAAGGCATCCATAACATGCTCGAGATCGACCTTGGCTAAATGATATTTTACGAGTTTATTAAATGTAATCCGTTCAATATTAGCGTTTTTAGCTTCTATAAGTGCGTTTACTACTTTGTCTAAGTCAACCTGTGCCAGGTAGGCATCGCCCATTTCCATCAGAGAAAGATCTACACCAGCAGAATGCGACTGTATCATTAGCTCGAGTACCTTGTCCACTGGCACGCCTTTCCATGATAGGGTTATGATCTGGTGCGGTGGAATTTTCCTAACGCCTGCTATCCTAGCACGTATAAATATGCCAAGGGGAAAAACTTTGTTAAAGAAATAAATGCCCAGCCCCAAGGCAACAATCAGTAATATCACTATCAATGTGTACTTGAGAATAACACCAGCACCACCCGTAGAAGATGTTTGAGCTACCTGTGCATGATTGTAATAATTTTGTAGTTCTTGCCCTTGGGAGTAAGGAAGCGTGTCAAGCGAAGCAAGCTGATCCAGGTCCACGTTAGGCTCTTGATTATTGCAGCCTGGTGCAGCTATAAACACCAGCAAGATTATTGTAAATGCGTAAGCTATTCTCTTTAAGTTCATTGTAATACTTTGTAAATTTCTTTTTACAAATATATAAATTTATTTTAAAAAAATCATTTAACTACGCTACTAAGTGGCACTATTTTATTGTTTTGGATTGCTATGATGAATGCGTCCTTGTATCCAAGTCGTTTAACCTTAGCCTTTATTTGTTTTGCCTGGTTATATGTAGTACCAGCATGTATGTAATAAACATACATAACGCCTTTTCTTATCATGGATACGCTGTAATAGGTGTTTAATTTTCCGAAAATTTGCTGGAATTTGGACTGTGTCAGTGGCTGACTGTATGCCCCGACCTGTATGCCAAAAATGGTTTGTGCCTGTGTGTGTGCACCTGTTTCGATTTGTTTAGCCCTGGTAATGCTTAGCTTTTGTCCATTGTTAAATGCTTGTATATAAGCATCTTGGTATCCTAATGATCTGAGTTTCCTTAGCGCTGTTTGTGCACTGGCATACGTGTAATAAGGTCCATCAAAGTAAGTGTATTTGCCGTCGTCTGTTGTAGCGTAATAAAGTCTGTTTAGATGTTTTAGTTGGCTTGATCTTTTTGCTTCTGAGTATGTTCCTATTCTGACGACGTAAACCAGATATTTTGTGCTGTGAATATTCTTTATGCCAGCAACAGTCTGAGTTTGCGGCTGCGGCGTTGGTTGTGGGGTAGGCATACCAACTGCTGGCTTTCCATTGATGAATTTTATTACTTTGGTGTGTATGCCATATTGCGTATAGAGCTTGTTTGCTACTTTTTTGGCTGCATCATAAGTGCTGAAGTTGCCTACATAATACTTTTTCTCTCTGTAACGGCTATCCCTGCATATCTTGCGATATGTAATTGGTTGATAGTCAGAGAACTCTTGTGGGAGAACCTGCCGTGTAGTTGTGCCTACATAGACTCGATAGGATGTTCCTGTCTGTCTGAGTAGCTGAGGCTTAGGATTTTCTATGGAATATGTGTAAACTTTATCAGATGGTGTGCAGTGTATTGCTTTTCTGGTTTTTGTTGTTGGTTGCTTTCCCTTTTTTACGATCTTTCGCTTGGCAATAGCAGAGGATGGCAGTATATCAGAAGTTTGGTATCTGCCAGTGATATTGAACCTGTCAGCGAGTATATTTTCCATCATTATCACTGCCTGTCCCAGGTAATGGTCTGCTTGCCAAAGCGTGTAAATGTCTTTTGTCTTAATGGCTTTATCATGTAATTTTTTGCTCAGGTCGTAAGTTGTGTAGATTTGTTGATAATTTTCCCGTGGAAGGTGGTTTTTATAAATATCGAACAGCGAAATAAAAGTCTTCCAATAAAGCTTAGCAAGCTTTGTAGTCAGAGCTGTTCTACTTTTTGTATTTGCCTTGTGCAGAAGGTTTTCGATTCTCTGTATGCTATCTTGTGAGTTTCTGTAACTGCTTAGCCATACCAGTTCCTGGGCATTAAGATTGAGTTTTTGGGAAATCTGGTCTATACGGAACAGGTAATATGTAGTGCGTTTGTAATGTTTTTGCGTTTTTTCTGTGCCTTTGTCGCCAGTTGTCTGTCCTTGCTGTTTTTTTGTCATGCTACTGCTGGAAGTGTCTTGCATAACAACAATTTTTGGTTGCAATTTTTTGTAACGTTTTTCGAGTTGTTTTAGCTTTTGCTCGTCCCCAAGCAGAAAGGCAATGTAATCTTCCTTGAGCTCTATCTTTTTCTTATTCAGTATTATAGATTTGATGAATAGATTGGTTTTGTCAGCGCCACGTGCTGAGATTGCTTGGGCTTTGGTCCGTCCTATCTGGAAGGTAAGATTCTGAATGTCTTGTTTGAGTCCGTCTATGATATATTTGACAGAGTCATTTAGCTTGGTTTTTTCTTGTAAATAAATGATTTTGGCACTGTAAATACTATCGAGTTCCAGAAAGTCCATTAAAGCTACATTGACAAAGGGATTACCATATTTTTGTGTGCGAATGTTTTCACGCTGCATTCTTCTTTCATAGCGCTTGAGCCCGACGTTTACCAGATGTTTGTAATTGTCATATTTCTTGTAATGTTTGACAAAGCATTTGTATCTTTTTTGTTCTTTAATTAGTTGATTATAAATACTTTGTAGTGTTGCTCTGTCTTTTGCACTGTAGATTTCTGGATGTTTTCTAAGCGAGTAAAAAGAGGGAATAGGATAATCTACCTGGCCTTTGTAAGAGCAGCAAAGCTGTGCATCAGCGTTTATCCACAGTAAGGTTATTATGCTCAGAAGAAATACGATTTTTTTCATGACAGGCTCTCGGATTTAAGTTTTCTTTTATGTGTAAAAGTACTAAACAAAAATAAAATTTTTCTTAACTTTGACCTAAAATTTTAAACAAAAACCTATTATGGCCAAGAAAGATAATGAACAATCAAAAGGACAAGATAACCTTAATGATAAGCTAAAAGCACTAAAATCTACTCTCACACAAATAGAAAAGGAATATGGCAAGGGTGCTGTCATGCGTCTGGGCGACCATGTTGTCGAGCAAATACCTGTCATCCCCAGTGGTTCCATTGCACTAAACCATGCTCTGGGAGTGGGCGGTTATCCACGTGGTCGTGTTGTGGAAATCTTTGGTCCAGAATCTTCGGGTAAGACTACACTCGCTCTTCATGCTATAGCCGAAGCACAGAAACAGGGAGGTATTGCTGCTTTTATTGATGCTGAGCACGCTTTTGACCGTTTTTATGCACGCAACCTTGGCGTCGATATAGAGAACTTGCTTGTCTCGCAGCCAGATTATGGTGAACAAGCTTTGGAAATAGCCGAGCAGCTTATTCGTTCGAATGCAATTGATATTGTTGTCATTGACTCTGTGGCAGCCCTGACGCCCAAAGCAGAGCTCGACGGCGATATGGGCGATGCTAAAATGGGGTTGCAGGCACGTCTTATGTCCCAGGCATTGCGTAAGTTAACTGCTATTATTGGCCGTACACAGACAACGGTTATTTTCATTAACCAGCTGCGAGAGAAAATCGGTGTTATGTTCGGTAATAATGAGACAACAACTGGCGGTAATGCCCTTAAGTTTTATGCTTCTGTGCGTTTGGATGTACGCCGCATCGGTCAGATTAAGGATGGCGAAGAAGTCGTGGGTAATCGTACGCGTGTTAAGGTTGTGAAAAACAAAGTTGCCCCACCATTCAAGCGTGCAGAATTTGATTTGATGTATGGTACTGGGATTTCAAAGGAAGGCGAAGTACTTGACTTGGCTACTGACCTGGGAATAATTTCCAAGAGCGGCTCATGGTATAGTTATGGCGACACAAAGCTGGCACAGGGCCGTGAGAACACCAAAAAAGTCATTGCAGACAATCCAGAGCTTTACGAAGAACTGCGGCAAAAAGTTGTTGAAGCCCTTGAACAAAAAATCGATTAAGCATCAAAGAGCCGATTTTCAGTAGTCGAGTAAACACGGACAAGCATGTAGAAAACGATGTTTTGAATCGATTTGAATAACAGTGGATTGGCTCGGCGATAAACCTTGTCAAACTTAGCCTTTAGAGAAATTAAAATTAATAATTGGTATAACATAGCATGTCAGTAATAATTCTTGGAATAGAGTCATCGTGTGATGATACATCTGCTGCCATTATTCAGGATGGTGTGCTTTTGTCAAATGTTATGGCAGGCCAAGATGTGCACAGAGAATATGGTGGCGTCGTGCCTGAGCTGGCATCCCGTGCTCATCAACAGAATATAGTGCCAGTGGTGGATATGGCTATACGCAAAGCTGGTATTGACAAGAAAGATATTGATGCTATAGCTTTTACGCGCGGTCCAGGCCTTTTGGGCTCTTTGTTTGTGGGAGTTTTTTTTGCCAAAGGATTTGCCCTGGCTCGCGATGTTAAATTGATTGATGTTAATCATCTTCACGGTCATCTGCTTGCCAATTTTATACGTCACAAGGACGTGGACAGACCAGTGCCTGAATTTCCTTTCCTGAATTTGACTGTATCCGGTGGGCATACACAGATTGTTTTGGTAAAAGATTACTTTGATTTTCAGTTGCTTGGACAGACAATAGATGATGCAGCGGGCGAAGCTTTTGACAAGGCAGCAAAGATAATGGGACTGGGCTATCCTGGTGGACCGGTCATAGACCGTTTGGCTCAGCAGGGCAATCCACAGGCTTTTCACTTCCCAATGCCCAAGATTCAAGGTGTGAATTTTAGTTTCAGTGGGCTAAAGACTTCGTTTCTTTACTTAGTGCGTGATAGGCAAGCAGAGGATCCTGATTTTATCGAAAACAATAAGGTTGATTTGTGTGCTTCGTTTCAGAAAGTAATAATAGATTTTCTTCTGGCCAAGTTGCGTCGTGCGGTCAGAGAAACAGGAATTAAGCAAGTAGCTATAGGCGGCGGAGTGGCAGCAAATAGTGAGCTGAGACGCCGTTTGCAGGAAATGGCAGACAAGGAAGGCTGGAAAGCCTTTATCCCAGAGCGAAAATACACAACCGACAATGCTGCAATGATTGCTACTACAGGCTATTATAAATATCTAAAAGGTGAGTTCGTAGGTCAGGACGTCGTGCCGCTTGCCAGATGGAAGGTTTAGTAAAATACAATATCTTCGAGATTTAACTTGAATAGCTCTTTAATTTTGCTCAGAATATATTCCTTGTTTAAATGAAGTTGCTGTCGTAGAGCCGCTGATAATACTTTGATATATAGACGGTTGTTAATTATTTTTATCTCTACTGTGTAACGCCGCGCAGCCTGTCCAGCGATCTGTTCCCATGCTTGGTCTATCTTGGCTTCCATCAGACCAGTGTAAAGACCAAATTTTTTGAGCATTGATTCCATAACTGAGCTCAATGGCTTGATTTGTTTGTCGTAGTTGTATCTGTCTTTGTCTGGATTGCTCATTTTAGATAAAATTTTCTGTCCTTGCGAAAGATAATCTTTTCCTGGCGAAGAAGCGAACGAAGAGCGACTTTTAATTTATTCTTGTCCCACGAAAGTTGTTCAAATATCTGGTCAAAGCTCATGGGGCTTTGATGAAGAAGTTCAAGAATTTGTTCCTGTGCTTGCTGTGAGTTAAAGTTCTGTTTGCTCTTGCATACATCGCAGCGTCCACAGGCTGGAGAGTCTTTTTCGCCAAAATATTCTGCAAGCACCTGGCTACGGCAGCGGTCAATGTTTGTAACGTAATGAATAACCGATGTTATTTGGTCAATATATCTGTCTCTGAGAAACTTATAGTTTTCTTGGCTAAAGACAATGTCCTTTTCACGAAGCCTTCCCTGGGGCATGTAAATAAAGTTTGAACGGATAAAAGGTTTGTATTCGATAATGTCGAGTTCATCAAGCTTTTTCAGGTATTTTTGTATGTGTTTAATGTCTGTTCTAAAGACTTTAGCCAGCCAAAATTCATTAATCTGCACGTAATGATCATAAATACCGGGATAGCCACGCAGTAGAATTTTTATTAGAGGCGAAAAAGCAGGGTTCTCTACCTGGAAGCGGTAAACATCGTCCCGTGAAGCAGTGATATGTATCTTAGGCATTTCGGTTATTTCGTCGGTAAATTCCAGATAGCCTTCTTTTTGCAGGAGACGCAAGCTATTTAGAGCGATCAAAGGTTTTATATTATAACGTGAGATAAACTCAGAGAGATTGAACGGGTAGCTCTGATCAATTCCTGCGCCAATGGGTATCTGCAAGAAATTACAAACAGCGCTATAGACCGAACGCACAGTTTTTATTGGCGGAAAATTGGTATCTACTGATTCTTTGAGCTGCTTAATATCCTTGTGATTATACAGCACAATGGCGTAAGCAGTCTTGCCGTCGCGGCCGCCACGGCCAGCTTCCTGATAGTAAGCTTCCAGAGAATCTGGCAAGTCAGTGTGTATGACAAACCTGACATCAGGTTTGTCTATACCCATTCCAAAGGCATTAGTGGCTACTATAATACGCGTGTGTCCACTCTTCCATTCGCGTTGTTTCTTTTCTTTTACTTTGTACTGAATGCCAGCGTGATAAAAGTCAGCACTAATACCGTAATTTTTGAGAAAATTTGCCAGTTCTTCTGTGCGACGGCGACTGCGTACATATACTATGCCCGTGCCTTGTATTTTCTTTGTTATGCGGAGCAAATCACCCAGCTTGTCATTGGTGTTTTGTACAATGTAAACTAAATTTTTTCGTACAAAGGACTGACGAAAGACATTTTTATCCTTAAAGAGCAGTTTATCTTGTATATCGTCCACTACTTTTGGTGTGGCACTGGCAGTGAGGGCAAGCACAGGCACATCTGGAATAATCTGGCGAATTGCTGCAATCTTCAGATAAGAAGGCCGAAAATCATAACCCCATTGTGATATGCAATGCGCTTCGTCAACAGTGATAAGTCCAATCGGCATATTTGGCAAACGAAATTGAAGTCCGCGTGTTGTGAGCCGTTCGGGTGATATGTAAAGGAAATTGTAATATCCATCAACACAGCGATTTAGCTCTAATTCAATTTCTTCTCTGCTCATGCCGCTATGAATGGCTACTGCTGGTATTTTGTGCTTTCTGAGGTTTTCCACTTGGTCTCTCATCAATGCAATCAGGGGCGTAACAACAATACTCATTTGCCTGTGTTCGGGCATGGAAAGCGTTGCAACCTGGAATATTATTGATTTGCCGCCACCTGTGGGTAATAAGCCAAGTGTGTCCTGACCATGTTCGACTACTGATTTTATAATCTCAAGTTGCAAAGGACGAAAAGAAGAATAGCCCCAATATTTTTTAAGTATTTCGTGATATTTGTCCAATTAATGTCTTTTTTGTTATTTTCGCTTAACTTGTGTACTTGATAAAATTACTAAAAATAGATATGAATTTATTAGTTTTTTGAAAACATTAGCATTTGAAAAATTATAGCATTGGTCTGATAATGAATTTTTTGTCAGGAGAACATATTAGAAAAGATTTGACAGCTGCTGAGTTTGAGCAAATTGCTTTGGATATTTTCCGATTCCAGGCTCAGGAAAATCCTATTTATTCGCAGTTTATAGCTCATCTGGGCGTAAAGATTGATAATGTCAAGTCTATCAGCGAAATACCTTTTCTGCCAATAGAGTTTTTTAAGAATAAAAAGGTTGTTACGAAATATTATTACCTGCCTGACAATGAGTTTAATGTGTTTCGTAGTAGCGGGACTACAGGAATGCAGAGGAGTACACATTATTTATATAATATAGGTCTTTATGAAAAATCCTTTTTCCAAGGCTTTGAATTTTTTTATGGGAAGGCCAATGATTATGTGATTCTGGCATTGTTACCGTCTTACTTAGAGAGGGGTGATTCTTCGTTGATTTACATGGCTCGGTCTCTTATTATGGCGTCTGGTCATAATGAGAGTGGCTTTTATCTTTATGATTATGAGCGGTTGTATAATAGGCTCGTGTACCTGAGAGACAAAGGAAAAAAGATTCTGCTTCTGGGTGTGAGCTTTGCGCTACTGGAGTTTGCAGAGAAATATCATATTCAGGGTGCAGATCTTATTGTTATGGAAACTGGCGGTATGAAAGGCAGAAAAAAAGAAATGGTTAGGGAAGAGCTGCATAGCATTTTGCGGGAGGCTTTTGGTGTGGAAGCCATTCATTCAGAATATGGTATGACTGAACTTTTGTCGCAGGCATATTCGCAGGGACATGGTATTTTTAGGACACCGGCGTGGATGCGCGTCATGATTCGTGATATGAATGATCCTTTGTCTTATGTGGAGCAGGGTAGAAGTGGTGGAATAAATGTTATTGATCTAGCAAATGTTTATTCTTGTGCATTCATAGAAACAAAGGACATTGGTCGTCAGACCGCAGATGGAAGCTTCACTGTGCTTGGCCGTTTTGATAATTCAGATTTGAGAGGATGCAATCTTCTTGTCATATAAAAACAATAAAATGAAATAAAAATGAAACGTGTAATTTATTTATTGATAGGCATTTCGCTTTATGTGTTTTCTGGTTGTAATTTATTTATAAAACCGGATATAAATCAAAAACCAGCGGATTTGGGTGAGCTCTTGAGCAAGTCTGAGATAACGCTAGCGAATGCTCTTTCGGGATATGCTGCTGGAATGACTACAGCAATGTGGACTCAGCAGATACAGGGCGTGTCAGGTGAGGCTCTCTCTCGTTATAATTATGTATATTTATCTAAGGAGGTAAACAATTTATGGTCAGACCTGTATGTGGGCGTGATGAAGAATTGTGATAGTATAATAAAACTTTCGGATGAGAGGGATGCTTATTATTACAAGGGTGTTGCAGAAATTTTGTATGCTCTTGCCTTGGGTAATACGACAGATTTATTTGGTGATGTTCCTTATAGTCAGGCATTTAAAACAAAATATCCGGTCTATGATCCGCAACAGCAGGTCTATCAGGGAATATTCAAGATGTTGGATCAGGGCATTTCTATTCTTAAGGCTGGGGATCCAGGCAAAGAAGAACTAAAGGGCGATGTAGTTTATAATTGGGACACACAGAAATGGATAAAAGCTGCTTATACGCTCAAAGCACGTTATATGATGCATTTAATAAAGGTCGAAAATGTTGATTATAGCGAAGTGCTTTCATATCTAAATCAGGGTATCCAGTCTCTTGATGATGATATGAAGCTTGTTTTTTACAAACAGAACATTGTGCCGCCTATTTACCAATATTTGCACAAAAATTCGAATGTAGGTAATAGTCTTACATTCCAGAATCTTCTGGTAAGTTATGATGATCCACGAATAACTACGCTCGGCTACAATGGTTTCTGGGCAAGACAAGATGCATATTTCCCTTTTGTTCAATATACAGAAGCATTGTTTCTCAAGAGCGAAGTTTATTGGCGTATGGGTGATAGCGTGCAAGCGAAAGAAGAGCTGAAGAAAGGTGTCCAGGCATCGATGCAGAAATATTATATTGATGATCCCAGTTGGTATTCAAATTATTGCAATTATGTGGATACCCTGAGCTATGACACATTGTTACACGAGATAGCCATTCAAAAATACATTGATGAGCTTTATCAGCCAGAGGCATTTTCGGATTGGCGTCGTTTGGGGTATCCGAGGTTAAAACCTTCCACGGGTGATAAAATAGCAAGGCGTTTTCCTTATTCACAGATAGAACTTGACTATAATGACAATGCGCCGAGTAATGTTACAGTCTTTACGCCTGTATGGTGGGATGTTCAGGATAGCACCAAAAGTTTTTGAGTATTAGTGCTTTTTGAAGGGGAAAAGCGATTTGGTTTTTGCCTTTTCTACAAAAATAGGCTATTGACGTTATTTTTATTCGAATTTTTTTTTGAGAAAATTTTGAATAAAAAATTAAATTTATATAAATTAGCTAAAGCTTTATTAAGCTTAGAAATTTGTTTAAAACCTAAAAATTAAGGATTTATGAGAAAGCTAATGTTATTGGTTGCGTTCCTGGGTATGCTGGGGATGCAAGCATTTGCTCAAAAGACTATTACAGGTACAGTAACGAGTGCTCAGGATGGCAGCGCTCTGCCTGGTGTATCTGTGATAGTTAAGGGGACCACTATTGGTACAATTACCGATGTAGATGGTAAATATACCTTAAGTGGAGTTCCTGAGAATGCTAAGACACTTGTATTTAGTTTTGTTGGATACAAGACAGTCGAGGTTCCTATCACTAGTAATGTTATTAATGTACAGATGAAGCCAGAGGCTGTCCAAGTAGAACAGGTAGTTGTAACAGCTCTTGGTATTAGCCGTCAAAAAAAGGCTTTGGGTTATGCTGTACAGAGTGTTAAGTCCGGAGCAATAGAGGAGAACAGTACTTCTGACGTAGTTGATGCTCTTGCAGGCCGTGTAGCAGGTGTTACTGTTAACCGTGCTTCAGGTGCAGCAGGTGCTGGTACTTACATTGAGATTCGTGGTGCTTCTTCTATTACTGGTAATAACCAGCCTTTATTTGTAGTAGATGGTGTACCTATTGATAACTCAGGAGGTTACAGTGGTGTAGCTGGTGTTGATGAATCAAACCGTGCTATTGACTTGAACCCTGATGACATTGCTTCTATTACAGTTCTGAAGGGTGGTGCAGCTACAGCTCTTTATGGTCTGCGTGCTGCTAATGGTGTTATTATCATTACTACTAAGAAAGGTAAGAATACTCATAACAAGATTGATGTAGAGATTAATTCCCGTGTTACTGTTTCTCAGGTAAATAAGCTTCCTCCATTGCAGAAGAAGTATGTAGAAGGATCTTATGCATTTTCAGATTTGTTGAATTATTATGGTATTCCGACCAGCCCATGGACAGAGGCTGACTGGAACTATTACCACGCAGTTTCTTGGGGACCTTCAGTAGATTCTATGAGTTATACAACAAATCCTAATTATGTTCCTGGTCTTAATGACTATGGTTTTGGTGGTCTGACAACTATGGATGATTGGATCAAATATTGGGATCCAAATGGCCGTATGGTTTGGTACAATGATTCATTAGCTAATGGAAAACCAATTCAAGTTTATAATCCTTACGAAATTTTCCGTAAAGGCGTTAATATTAAGAATAACTTTAGTTTGTCAGCAGGTAATGAATATAGCAATTACTATTTCTCAGCTTCTAATGAGAGTGATCAGGGTGTAGCACCTAATAACTATTTCAAGAAGACTACCATGATGTTTGCCGCTAATTATAAGATAGGCAAGAAGTTTAAGACAGGTTTTAATATTACTTATGCTAATACAGGAGGTAACCGTTTGCAGAAGGGTTCTAACCTCTCTGGTTTGATGCTTGGTCTGTTGCGTACACCTGCAAACTTCCATAATGATTATGGTTATGAGTTTGCACCAGGTACAGTTATGCATTATGCTGACGGCACTGTACGTGATGTAAGTGGTGAGCAGCGTGACTTCCGTGGTATTAGCCGTGGGTATGACAACCCATATTGGATTGTAAATAATATTTATTACAAAGACCACGTAAATCGTGTTCTGGGTAATGTACATTTTGACTGGACACCGCTGAACTGGATGACAGTTACATGGCGTCTTGGTGCTGATATGTGGACAAAATATGTTGATTATTTCTTCAAACCACATTCTGCTGCAAATCCAACTGGTTACAAAGAGCGTAGTTTCTCTGAGCTTCAGGACTTGAACTCAGATTTTATTATCCGTATGGATAAGAAATTCGGTGATCTGGAGCTGAGTGGTATGCTTGGTAACAACATCTATCAGCGTAAATCTGCAAGCGCTGCTGGTTATGGTAGTGATCTGGCATTAGGTGATTTCCAGAATGTCCGTAGTTCTTCTAATCCGAAAGGTACAGAAGGAACATATATGAAGCGTACAGGTGCTTTCTATGGAAGTTTCGGCTTAGTATTCAAGAATATGGTTTATTTACAAGCAACTGGACGTCAAGAATGGTCAACAACAATGCCATTTGTTAATGGTAAACCCAAAGGATTTTTCTATCCATCTGTTAGCTTAGGCTTTGTATTCTCTGAACTTCTTCCGAAAAACAATTTCTTAACATTTGGTAAGCTACGTGCTTCTTATGCTAAGATAGCTAACGATGCAGCTGCTTATGCAACATATAGTTATTTGTCAACAGCTTCAGCAGGTGATGGCTGGACAAACGGAGTTACTTTCCCATTCATGGGGTATCCTGGTTATACCCATCTCTATGGTTCACTTGGTAGCCAAGATTTGAGACCAGAAAATCAGACAACAAGTGAGGTAGGTGTTGAACTGCATTTCTTCGGAGACAGGCTATCATTAGACGCTTCTTATTATATAAATAAGAACACAGACCTACTGCTTTATGTTCCAGTAGCACCATCTACAGGTTACAATACGATGTATATGAATGCAGCTTCTATGCATACAAAAGGTGTTGAAATTATTTTAGGACTTACACCAGTTAAGACAAAGAATTTTGCATGGGATATGAATTTTGACTTCTCTAATCCATACACAGTTGTTGACAAACTTGCAGAAGGTATAGATAATGTATTCCTCGGTGGTTTTGTAGAACCACAGATCCGTGCAGTTGCTGGCGAAGGATATCGTTCTATCTATGCAACCGGATGGGTAACAGATGACAAAGGAAATGTTGTAATAGATGATAATAAAAATGATGGACCTGGTCTTTATGGCTTCCCAATCATGAGTGATCAAATGAAATCTTATGGTACTATTCAGCCTAAGTTTATCCTTAGCTGGAATAACAGACTTCGTTTTGGTCCTTTGACAATCAGTTGGTTGCTTGAATGGAAGAACGGCGGACAGATGTGGGACGGTACAAAAGGTGCTCTATATTTCTTTGGTACACACAAAGATACAGAGAATCGTGGAAGCACAAAGGTATGGAAGGGTGTTCTCGGACACGTAGGAGCTGATGGTAACATTTATCATTATGATGCTAATGGTAATGAAGTTGCCGGACCTGGTGATCGAAATACAAATGAAGTAGTAGTTGATGAAAATTGGTACTGGTGGAATGGTTATGGTAGTGGCTTTACAGGCCCATCTAGCCAGTTCATCGAACCGACAGATTGGATACGTCTCCGCAATCTTTCGTTTGGTTTGAATGTACCTAAGAATATAGTTTCTAAGCTTCATCTTCAGGGCTTGCAGTTCAATATTACAGGTTACAATGTTTATCTGAATACGCCATATACTGGTGTTGACCCAGAAACGAACCTTTCAGGTGTTTCTAATGGCCTTGGTATGGATTACTTCAATATGCCAGGTATTAAGTCTTGGACATTTGGTCTGAAGATTAAATTCTAATAAATCATAACATTCAAAAGGCAGGGCATTGCCCTGCCCCATTTGGAAATTTTTAATCTTGAAATTTTAAATAAAAAAACATAAGCTATGAAAAATAAGTTTTTAGCTATACTTGGGGTTGTCTTGTTATTAGGATTCACTTCTTGTACGAAGTGGATTAACCCTGAGATCAACAAAGACCCTGATGCTATCACAGAAGCGCCAATGGATTTGCTTCTTTCTTCGGTGGAAGTGAACCTGGGTTATGTATTTGGCGACTTTGATGTAGCAGGAGTTACAAGTATTTGGATGCAACAAATCAAGGGTACTGACCGACAAGCTCTTGCTATAAACGGTTACAATCTGACACAGGCAGATGTTAATAATCTCTGGAATGATATTTATACAGGTCCATTAATGGACATCAAAGATATCAAGACACAAGCTCAGGCTAGTAAAGCTGACAACTATTATGGTGTTGCAGAGATACTAGAAGCTTTGACATTGGGAACAATGACAGGCTTATTTGGTGATATTCCTTATAGCGATGCGCTTAATGGGTATCCTCCAACTTATGACTCAGAAGAGCAGATTTATAATACAGTTCAGAGTTTGCTCGATGATGCTATCTCTAAGATAGATCCGAACGGAACTATTAATAATGACGTAATTTACAGCGGACACTTAGATATGTGGGTTAAAGCAGCTTATACTTTGAAAGCTCGTTTTGCTCTTCGTATTTCTAATGTAAAGACTCCTAGCTGGACAGACATTATTTCATGGGTAGATAAAGGTTTACAGCCAGGCGAAGCATTGGCTGAGCCTTTCGGAGTAAACGCAGTAGAAAACAACCCAATGTATCAGTTTCTGACACAGCGTAGTGGATACGCAGCTGATAATGAAACTTTCCAGAGTTTCTTGGCAGATTCAACATCTGGACGTTGGGGCGCTGGTAATTCAGACCCACGTAATGGTGTGCTCTTCTTAGGTGATGACCAGACACAGGGTCCATTGACCCAGCCTAATTCACCTGTATATTTGATAACAGGTGTAGAAGGGCAGTTCATTAAAGCAGAAGCATACTATCATGCTGGCAATATTGCTGATGCTCGCACCACACTGGTTAATGCAGTACAGGCAGCAATGGCAATGCTTAATCTTAGCCCTGATATGACAGCTTATACAGCTTATGTTGCTGGCCTTAGCGGTGATGCACTGCTTGGTGAGATAATCACTCAGAAGTGGGTTGCTAACTTCCTGAATCCAGAGACTTGGGCAGACTATCGTCGTACTGGATATCCACATCTAACTCCTACTACAGGAACTAAGATTCCGAATCGTTTCCCATATCCAACGGATGAAACGAGCTACAACCCTAACACACCTGATTACGGTTCAATCTTCAATCCACTATGGTTCGAGGGTAGTAGTAAGTAATTCGAAGTAATTCAGAAAACTTTTAAGAAGGGCTGTCCACTCGGACAGCCCTTCTTTTTTTAAGTGATTCAGCGGCTCTTCTGCTATATATTTTAAGATTCTTCTTCAGCAAAATATGCACTGATACATCGGATTTTAGCTTCTAATCGGTTTTATTAGATATGATGCGAATATATTGCAATAGCACATAAAAAAGCCCCGCTGAATCTTTGTTAGCGGAGCTTTAAAGTATATAAATAAACAAAATCAAATTTACTGGCAAAGGCAGACCAGTTAATAAGAGCTTGAATGCTTATAGAGAAAGATGCTCAGATTATCAATTGTTTGTGCTATCTGAATTTACATTTACATCTTCTTCTGGGAAGCCAACATCCTGGAATTGTTCATCTACGTTTGTTGTGTCAGCCTGCTCGATTTTTTGTTCAAATTGTGTGTCTTTGGCAACCTCTTTGGGAATAGCAAAGTGCAGGATAATGATTAGTGCTATAGCCACTAGGGTTAGTATCCATCCCAGGAAGAAACCAGTAGATTTGGACTTGTATTTTCTTTTGCTTCTGACGAGTAAGTCAATTATGAGTAGAAGCAGAGCAAATCCTGCAGGATAAAGGCCAAACATTCGCAAAGGTGTAAATGCAAGGCCAAGGCCAATTATACCAAAAATTATGGCAGTGATTAGCAGACCGTTTTTATAAGCTTTTTCTGTCATAGTAACTATGTTTTTGGGTTTTGTTTTTATTTTAAGCCAGATGCATTACTTAGTCTGACTTGTATATTTCCTACTGGAATTGTGGCTTTTATGAATACAGGAATCTTACGTTTGTCGGCTGTAACATAAAGCAGATTATTAGGATTATCTAGGCGAGCATCGCCAAGTACCAACCCCAGCTTGTAACATTTAACCTTGCCAAGAAGTTTGTTATTGATATTAGCTTTTCCTTTGTAAATCACCTTGATATGGCGGAGCTTACCGTCTATCATGATATTTATTGGATAAACTTTGCCGATCGGAGCTTTGCTGAAGTTGAAACCTCGGACATAATAGCCTAGAGAGACAAAATCAAACGTCTTGGGTGTTATGGTAGTTCTGTACTTCCTTGGTTTGTTCTGTTTTACCTTGATGAAAACATTAGCCTTGCGTTGCTTGCGGTAGAAGGCATATTTGACGATCATATTAAAATTACCTTCATTGACGTTACGGCTGAATAAGAGCGGCAAGCCTGTCTTAGGATTTATCCAGGACTGGTAGATGTCTCGTATTTTGAAATAGCTATCCCAATCTTTGTAAGTCTGGGCGATAACAGTAAGACGATAAAGAGGTAAGTTCTTATACTTTGTTCCTGTTACCTTCATAGTAACCTGAGCTATGTCAGTCCATGCCCCTGAGCTGTAGTAAGAAGCTGTGTAAATTAGTGTCTCACCTGGTTTGTAGGCGTTTGCTTGTGCGTAAGTAGAGAAAACCCATAGAATTAAAGCAAATCCCAATACTATTTTTTTTATCATCTCAGTTTGTTTTTTTAGTTTGATGCAGTTCAAAGATAGCAAAGAGCAAGGTATTTAAAAAACATTTTGTGATTAGTGTGAGTTCTGATTAGTAGCTAATACATAGCAATGTTTATTCAACAGTTTTATGGTTTTGTCAGCGTTTTTTATGATAATTATTTTGTTTTTATTAAAAAAAAGCGACGCCCTTGGCGTCGCTTTTTTTAATTTTGTGGATTATTAATATAATGCTCTATTTATTGTATTCAGCATCAATGACTTGTGCACTATCACTAACAAGAACCTACTACCCTACGATCCCCCGGATGCGCTCCAGGACCGTAG